>JAUVYU010000012.1 GCA_030602935.1 Candidatus Bathyarchaeota archaeon
CGACGGCCCTCTCCTCCTCGGTGCTCTTGGAAAGCGAGTCCACTCCGTAGTCTCCCCTGATGGTCCCTTTTTCTGCTGTGAGTGGGTCAGTGTAGCCGGTTACCCTGCGGACCGCCTGAATCGCCCCTTCTCCCCCGATCCTCATGGCGAGCACGGGTCCCCTGGTGAAGTAGACCCTAAGCCTCTCCAGCACCTTCATCCCGTGGGCAACCGGATCGGTTATCCCCGAGGTGGCCTTCTGGGCCTTCTCCCCGAGGCTCCTAGCCATGGAGGAGGGGTAGTGCTTCGTAATCATCTCCTCGTCCACCTTGGTTATATGGAGGTCCAGAACCTCGAGGCCGGCCTCCTCGTATCGCTGGATGATGCTCCCGATGAGCCTACGCTCCAGCGCGTCAGGCTTGAGTATAACCAGCGTCTCCTCGTACATGTGATCAGCTTCAGAGGATGTGTCTTGCGTTTAAAGGGTTGCCCCGTCAGCGCCTGACGTAGGCCTTGGTCCACTTGAGCTTCCGCGGGTCCCTTTTCAGCATCAGCGTGTTCTTCCGACACTTGCTTGAACAGAATCTGAGGAGCCTGCCGTCTCGCCTGACGAAGTTGATGCCAGTCCCAGGCGGGATGTCGTGGCCACAGAAGCTGCACTTGAATACCTGGGGCATGTCACGTACCTACCTGATCTTCCTTGCCTCTCTCTCCGTGTCCCTGAGCAGAAGGATGTCGTCGATCCTCACGGGGCCCTTGACGTTCCTCGTGATAATCCGGCCCTTATCCCTGCCATCCTCGACCCTGACCCTGACCTGTATCACCTCGCCGGTGAGCCCCGTCCTACCTAGAATCTGTATGACTGTGGCGGGGGTCAGGAGCTCGGACACTCGGGACATCCTACTTTACTATCTCCTTGAGCTTGGCGAGGATCTCGTTCATGAGCTCCTCAGCGTCCCCGGGCTCCTCGATGGCGGCCGCAGATGAGCCGACGGCGAGGCCCACAGCCTGGCCGATGCGCTCCTTCTCGGGGACGTAGACGTAGGGGGCGCTCCTCTCATCGCAGAGCATGGGGAGGTGGGCAACTATTTCGGGGGGGTCGACGTTCTCTGCCACTAGGACGAGCTTCGCTCTCCCTCTCTCGATGGACTTTGTCGCCTCGTTGGTGCCCTTCCTGATCTTCCCTGACTCGTGCGCGATCTTTAGAGCCTCATAGGCCGCCTCGGCGACCTCCTTAGGAACTTCGAACCTTACGTAGAAAGGTTTCGAAGGATCTACATCTGATGTAGACATATCATTTCCTTCCAGTATGCATACCCTTTAACCGGATGTCTATTTTTAAACCTTGTGATAATTGGGGCAGATCCCGTAAACCTCGTCATAATCTGTACCTATCTGTGGGCGTAGTAGGCCGAGAACGGAGATTTGCTGTCTACTCTCACGAACCCGAAGCGTTCGAACTGGATCATCTCGTCCACCTTGAGGTCCATGCAGCTGGTTTCCGCGATCCCTTGGGCCAAGGATGCGTCTGGCATTATCACGCTGGCCTCGATGCCCTCTCCTTCGGGTAGCCAGTGGATGAAAGCGGCACCGTTCGCCCTGGCCTCCTCAACGTCGCTTGAATGATATCGAGCCTTGATGTTGGGGCCGGTCTCAACTATCTCGACGTTCATGAGGCCCATGAGCCTGAAGATGCCTGACTTCTCCATCTTCTCCACGTCCTCCTTCGAGATCTTAAAGCTTGCAGTGCCTTTGTCGGCCTCGATCGAGTAGTTCCTTGTTCCTCTTTCCGGGTGATCCGGATGGAGGAGTAGCTTAGCTGTCGCCTCACCCTTGATGTCGGCGACGTCCAAGGTGACCGGATCTCTGACGAAGAAGTACCTGTTAGCCTGCGACTCTATGTTCCTGCGGTTCACTGAGGCTATCTGTGCCCAGCTCAGGGTGGCGTTGATGGGCTTTGGGCCTACCTGGATCATTATCTCTCGGATCGTCTCGGGCTGGATGCCGCGCCGCCTCAATGCCTGCAGCGTGCCGAGGCGGGGGTCATCCCAGCTCTTGTAGAGCCCTTCCTCCAGCCCGGCCCTGATGACGGATTTGCTGAGGATTCCCACCTCGAGGCCCAGCCGTCCTATGTTGATTACCTCGGGGTAGTCCCACCCCATGTGCCTGTAGATGTATCTCTGGCGGTGGGTGTTGACCTCGTGCTCCTTCCCCCTGATGATGTGGGAGATCTCCATCTCGTGGTCGTCTATCGCGCAGCTGAAGTTGTAGAGAGGCCAGACCCGGTACTTCTTCCCCTGCCTCGGATGAGATCCCTCGACGATGCGGAGGGCCGGCCAGTCACGCAAGGCGGGGTTCGGATGGTCGAGGTCCGTCTTTATCCTCACTACTGCATCCCCTTTACGGTATGGTCCGTTGAGCATCATCTTCCACCTATCCAGGTGGACCTCCGGGGATAGATCTCTGCAGGGGCAGGCCTTCTTCTCTGTGTAGAGCTCCTTGAACGCTGACGATTCACACGTGCAGACGTAGGCTTGCCCTTTCCCTAGTAGTCTCTCGGCGTATCCGTAGTATATCTTGAGCCTCTCGGACTGTGTGTAGAACTCGTGGACCACGACCCCGAGCCACTTCAGGTCCTCTTTGATCCAGTCGTAGACCTCCAGTATCGGGGACTTGACATCGGGGGATGTGTCCTCGAACCTGAGGATAAATTTGCCGTCGTACATCTTGGCGTACTCGTCGCAGAATATTATAGGCTCAGCGCTTCCGAGGTGGAGGGGGCCATCCGGGTTCGGGGCGAATCTGGTGCGGACCTCCCTGTACTTTTCCACGTTGTTAAGGGGCGGGAGTGTCTTCTTCTCCTCCTTGACCTTCCGAGTCTCCAGTAGCTCGGGCCACCTTTCCTCCAAGACCTCCTTCTGGCATTCCTGGGTCCAAGAGTTCACCTCTCTCAGTACCTCTTCTATTAGTGCAGAGACCTCGCTTACTCTGCTCCTTAGGTCGGGGTTCTCGCCGAGTATCCTCCCCATGATGGGGCCTTTCTGGGCTTTCCCCTCGTGGCTGTAGGCGTTGTGGACTGCGTACTTCAGTGCAGCATCTCTAATCTCTTCGGAACCCATGTTTTGTCTCCTTTTTCTGCGACAAAAATGCCGCTGATACGTCGACTCATTAAGTCGAGGGATGTCTAATATCCTTTTCCTGAATAAAAGGGTGAGATTGGTTAGAAGATGTGTTCGATGGTTAGTGTCTTCTTGGAGTAATCCCGAGGTGGCCTGAACTTCATGAATAGATCGAGCCTGTCCTGCTCCTTGAGCCTATCGTAGATAGTGATCCAGGCGCAGTCGTACGTATATTCTCCGACCTCGCATTTCCCGTCCACCTGTCCGCCGCATGGGCCGTTGAGGAGGGCCTTGGCGCACCTCGTTATGGGGCAGATACCCCCCGTCTCGTCCAGTATGCACTCCCCACACGCCAGGCACCTGTCGTAGAACTTGCCTATTCTCTCTGTCTGCCCGATGAAGAGTGTGTCCGACGCCGGCAGGACTATCTTTCCGGTATAATCGCCCAGCGTCTGGACGCCTACACCGCAGGACATCACTAGGATCGCGTCGGCCTCACCGATCTCCGCTTTGTGGGCTTTCAGGTCCCTCCGGTCTAACCTGAGATCACAGGGCTCCTCGACCATGGCCGTCCCTACGACCTTGTCGCCGAGCTTCTCCGCCATCTCCGACACCTGTTCCTCGCCACCTGTCTGGCAGCTCGTCGAGCAGGATCCACAGCCCACGATGAATATTTTCTCGTAGGTCTCGGTCATCGCCTGGACCTCCTCGATTGGCTTCATTCTAGTAATTATCATCCATTTCTCACCTCATATCATCTCACTTAGCAGCGGATCCAGTATCCTCTCGTAGAGGACAGCCATCACGTGGATCCCAGCGGCCTTCGTCGTCTTTCTGATCTCCTTGATGAAGGGAGAGAAGAACTCTATGTTTACCTCGTCATAGAGAACCTTCCGCTTCTCCTTGTCGGATTCCTCCTTGCACTTCTTCATAGAGGCGAGTAGATCCTTGGGCACGCTCACCCCCGGGATGTACTTGTCGAAGAAGTCGGCGATCCCGAATGATTTCAGGGGGAATATCCCGACCAGTGTGGGGCAGTTGAACCTCTCCGTCTCCTTCAAGAACTCCTTGGTGAGGTCGATGTCGAACATGGTCTGGGTCTGGATAAAGTCTGCGCCGATCTTCACCTTCCTGCCAATCTTCAGGATCTCCGGATCCAAAGGATTGGCATTAGGGTTGGCGGCGATACCGACGTTCATCTCAATCTTGCCGTGGATCTCGTTCCCCGCCAGATCGACCCCCTCATCAATCATCTTCTTAAGGAGATACACGAACTGGGCTGAGTCCAAGTCGTACACGGCGCGACCCCCCTTGTTGTCGCCGAGGACAGTGTGATCCCCTGAGATGGCGAGGACGTTCTTTATTCCCAAGTACGATGCGGCAAGGAGATCAGATGTGAGGGCTAACCTGTTCCTGTCGCGGACAACTACCTGGTAGACCGTCTCCAGGCCCACGTCCCTCTGGACAACATATGAAGGTATGAGTGAGCTCATATAGGCCATAGCGAGAGGGTTGTCCGTCACGTTCGCCGCAACCACGTACGGCTTCATCGCTCTCGCGCTCACGAGGACCTCCTCAAGGTCGGTAATTTTCTCAGGCTCAAGCTCCCCCGTGAGGACGAAGTTACCCTTCTCGATCTCCTTCATGAGGTTGCTGTATGCAGGACGATTTGATGCCATATTCCTGAACTCCAAAGATCTATAAACTACAGCGGAAATGCATTTAAAGATTTTTTAAGAATATATTAATCCATACTAACCATAATTCGATAAGTACAAGACAAGTTTTATAATTCCTCGTTTGAAAGCCTTTAAGATCGTACAAGGTTGTGTCTCATTGTCAAAAAGAGATCTTAAGGTTAAAATCGATGAGTTGTCCTCGCCCTTCGGGATGTTTAAAGGAATCGAGATCGAGGTAGGACGTATCCAAGATAGCACCTGGGATGAGCCCATGGGTCCTACACCTTTTCCCAGCGTTGGAACTCTACGGAACTGGGACAGGAAATTTCTGAACCGGTACAAGCCCTTCTACATGCCATTCTGTGACCTCTGCTGCCTCTGTACATACGGTAAATGCGACCTGACTGGAGATAAGAGAGGCGCGTGTGGTATCACGATGGCAGGTCAGCAGTCTAGGATGGTGCTGATCGCTTGTTGTATTGGCGCATCGACACATGCCGCTCACGCGAGGCATATGCTCGACCACCTTCTCGATGAATATGGTCGCGACGTCCCCCTGGACGTAGCTTTGAACACAGGTGTTGAAGCGCCCCATGTACGCTTGGTGTGTGGTATTAGACCTAAAAAACTGAAAGATCTGGAGGATGTGCTTGACTACGTCGAGACGCAGCTTGTCCAGCTCGTTGCAGCTGCTCACACTGGCCAGGAGGGTGACAACATCGACTTCGAGTCAAAGGCTTTCCATGCAGGTATGCTCGATCACGTCGCTCTTGAGGTCGCTGATATCATGCAGATAGCCACATTGGGAATGCCGAGGGGAGAACCTGATACGCCAATGGCGGAGTTAGGATACGGGACCATCGACGCCTCAAAACCGGTTATCATGTGCATCGGCCACAACGTTCTACCGAGCGTTGACATCATCGACTACCTCATGGAGAACGATCTGTTCGGTGAGGTGGAGATCGGAGGCCTATGCTGCACTGCTCACGACATGAGCCGATATAACAAGAGGTCGAAGATCATCGGCCCCATATCTTGGCAGCTCCGATTCATAAGGTCAGGCATCCCCGATCTGATCGTAGTTGACGAACAATGCCTCAGAACGGACGTCATGATCGAGGCAAAGAAGCTGGGCATCCCCGTGATCGCCACGAGCGAGATGAGCTGCCTCGGGCTCTCCGATAGAACACACGACGATCCAGATGTTATCGTAGATGATCTCGTCTCCGGAAAGGCGGATGGCGCACTCATCCTTGAACCTAGAAGGGTAGGAGAGATATCGGTCAAGACAGTCCAGGGCGTGGCCGAAAGAAGGGGAGAGAAGAAGCCATTCGACATCGGGGAGATCTCGGTTATCGCTCAGGAGTGCAGTGGCTGCATGGAGTGCGTCCGCTCGTGCCCGAACACACTCGAGATCGCTGCAGCTGTGGGTGCTGCAAAGGAGGGGGATTACGTTCCTCTCGCAATGCTCTACGACCTTTGCGTCGGATGCGGCCGCTGTGAGAGCGCGTGCCCCGTGAGCCTGCCTATCATCTCCATGATGACGAAGGCAAACGAGGACGCCATCGCGGATGAGAAGTATCCGATCAGGGTTGGCCGTGGCGCAATCCAGGACACCGAGATAAGGGAGGTGGGCCAGCCCATCGTCTTCGGGGAGATCCCGGGGGTCGTCGCCCTCGTAGGTTGCGCCAACTATCCCGCAGGGGGAGGCGATGTCGCTAGGATCGCTGAGGAGTTCCTGAAACGCCGTTTCATAGTGCTTACATCGGGCTGCTCAGCGATGAGCATCGCGATGACCAAGGACGAGGATGGCCTCAACCTCTACGAGAAATACCCCGGCAACTTCGACGCAGGAGGCCTCGTGAACGTAGGGAGCTGCGTGGCGAACAGCCACATAACCGGCGCCACCATTAAGATCGCCAACATCTTCGCCAAGCGCAATCTGAGGGGCAACTACGAGGAGATCGCGGACTACATATACAACAGGGTCGGCGCTGTCGGCTTGGCCTGGGGGGCGATGTCCCAGAAGGCCGCTGCCATCGCCGCCGGCTGCTGGAGGCTCGGCATCCCCGTCGTCGTTGGACCCCACGGCGCCAAGTATAGGAGGATGCTCCTAGGGCGCAAGGAGAGGGAGGAGGACTGGAATGTCTACAACGCCAGGGATGGGGAGGAGGTATACGTGGGACCCGTCCCCGAGCATCTGTTCTACGCGGCTGAGACCGTGGAGGAGGCCCTCGTCATGATCGCGAAGCTGGTGATGCGCCCCAACGACACTAACAAGGGTAGGGCGGTCAAGATAAGCCACTACATTGACCTCCACAAGACACACTATGGTTCCATGCCCGACGACCTCCACCTCTACGTGAGGAGGGCTCAGGATATACCCTTCACGATGAAGGACGAGATCATGAAGGTCCTCGAGGAGAGCGGGTGGGTCGAGGACAAGATAGCGATCCCGGATCCAACGCTCCTCGACAGGATGGTGAGGAGGCGAGGCTGATGTCTGCTAAGACGATCCTGGGGCAGACCGCTGAGATTGCGGGGCCCAAGAAGGCGTTCATCATACCCAAACCTGAGGTCGCTGCTGCGATGATTAAGAGGGCTGAGCGCCCCCTCCTCGTAATAGGCGCAGAGGCACAGGGAATTGAGACCGCTGACGGTGACCTGATAGACACCGCCATCAAGGTCTCGAAGAGCGGAATCTCCGTCGTCGCCACAGGGCACATCGTGGGGGAGTTCAGGCGAAGAGGCACCGAGGTTCACAGCATGCCCCTGATGAACCTGGGGGACAGGCTCCGGGACCCCGAGTGGCTGGGGCTCGACGGGAAAGGCCGATACGACCTGGCGGTCTTCGTCGGCTTCTCGTACTACCTTGAGTGGCTCGTCCTGAACGGGCTGAAGAGCTTCGCCCAAGACCTGACGACGATCTCCCTCTCCAGGAGCTATCAGCCCAACGCGGGCTGGTCTCTGGGTACTATGAAGGCAGAGGAGTGGAAAGAGGTTATAGATGTGATAGTGAAGAGTATCAAGGAGGGGAACTAGAATGTCAATGTTCGATGATATCCCCGTAGACGTCGGCATCATCTACGAGGGGGAGAGGATCCGGGGCCGGGAGATGCAGGTGGAGCTCGGCGGCCCCCGTGAGGAGTTCAAGTTCGAGCTCGTTCAGACCATGGACCTAGACGAGATCGAGGACGGGAAGGTCGAGATCATCGGCCCTGACCTCTCCGAGCTCCCGGAGGGGAAGAACACCCCGTTCGGGATGATCATCTACGTGGCGGGGGAGGAGATCGAGAAGGACCTTGAGGGGGTCATCGAGCGACAGGTGCACGAGTACGCGAACTTCATAGAGGGGTTCATGCACCTCAACCAGCGCTACGACGTCCAGATGAGGCTTAGCAAGAAGTCCTACAAGAAGGGCTTCAACAGCTTCAAGTTCTTCGGGGAGGTCCTAATGCGCCTCTACAAGAGCGAGATGTCATTCGTCGAGAAGATCCAGATCACCTTCATAACAGATCCCGCGAAGGTCGAGGAGTGGTACGGGAAGGCGATCGAGATCTACGAGGCCAGGGACGCCAAGGCGAGGGGGATGAGCGACGACGACGTCGAGGTCTTCTACGGCTGCAGCCTCTGTCAGAGCTTCGCTCCCACCCACCTATGCGTGATCACGCCCCAGAGGTACGCCAACTGCGGGGCCATCAGCTGGTTCGACGGCAAGGCGACGGCGAAGGTCGACCCCAAGGGACCTGTCTTTGAGATCCTCAAGGGTGAAAAGCTGGACGACTTAACGGGCGAGTACGAGGGGGTCAACCAGATCATAAGGGAGAAATCCCTTGGGGAGATCGAGAGGGTCCAGCTCTACACGGCCTTCGGGTACCCCCACACGAGCTGCGGATGCTTCGAGGGCTGCGCCTTCTTCATCCCGGAGATGGACGGCTACGGCGTGGTCCACAGGAACTTCAAGGGGGAGACCGTCAACGGCCTCAGCTTCGTGACCATATCGGACCTCACGGCCGGCGGCCGCCAGGTGGACGGGTTCCACGGGCTTTCAATAGAGTACATGAGGAGCCCAAGGTTCATGCAGGCTGACGGGGGCTGGGACCGGGTGGTGTGGATGCCCGTGGACATCAAGGAGCGCATCAGGAACTACCTGCCCCCCGAGATCGTCGATAAGATCGCGACTGAGGAGGACGTCTCCGACCTCGATGGGCTGAAGGCCTACCTTCAGGAGCATGATCACCCCATCGTCTCTAGATGGACGGCGGCCCCCAAGGAGGAGCCCGGCGAGATTACACTGCCCACCTTGGAGCTCCCCGCCAGCGCTATCCCCATACAGGGAATCCCTGCAGGGATGGGCTTCAGGATCATCTTGAAGAACGTCAAGATCCGAGCTGAGAAGATGATCATAAAGGCGGATAAGAGGTGAGGCCGTTGGAGAAGAGGAAGGAGAAAAACGTCCTACCGTTGGGCGTCGACCTCTTAGAGTCCCTCGCGAAGTTTCAGGAGATAGAGCTCGAGGACGTGGAGATCTCCTTCGACGAGCTGGAGCTCAGGATAACGCCTGGGATGATCATGGGCGCGCCCCAGGCAAGCCCCCCCTCTCCTGTAAGGGTCAGGCCGACCTCCCTGCTGGAGACCGACTTCGACGTGCCCCTTGAGGACTATGCCGGACGGATCATAGAGGTCACCCTCGGCGCCACAAAGTCGGAGGGGGGTTCCCGG
>JAUVYU010000168.1 GCA_030602935.1 Candidatus Bathyarchaeota archaeon
AAATATCCGTCATGAACGCATCACGCGAAATGTGGGGGAGCCTCCCCCAAAGACCCTGTGTGCATGGCTTTATCCACGCTGACTGTGGAGGACCTTACCCGCCTTCGCCCCCGTGTGCTCACCATCTTCAATTGTGAGGACGCCGTTGACGAGGACGTGGGGTATGCCGTCTGGGAACATGGGAGCCTCAGTCAAAGAGAACTTCTGCCTCACGAGAGAGGGATCGAATATCGTGATGTCAGCGTGAGTCCCTGGCGCAATGACCCCTCGGTCCCTCAACCCCAGCCTCCAGGCCGCCATCCCCGTCATCTTATGCACCCCCTGTGGCAGCGACAGCACTCCCCCGCAGATGTAGGTCTCGATCACCCTCGCGAAGGTGCCGTAGTTCCTAGGGTGGACGGGGCCAGCTCCAGCGGGGCCTCCCGGGGACATCGCCGTGCCGTCTGAACCGATCATCACCGCCTCGTGTCTCATCAGGGTCCGGATGTCCTCCTCAATGCCGAACATGCCCATGAACGGAACCCGACCCCCCTCCTGGATTAGGATATCGCAAGCCAGGTCGAAGGGGTCGACGCCCTCGGCGTCAGCGATCTCCTGGACTGTCTTCCCCGTGCAGCACCCATACTTCTCGCTGGACAGATTGTAGAGGAGGAGTTGGCTCCAGCTCCGGTGGCGTACCATCTCGTCCACCTCGGCCCTCATCCTCTCCCTTGCATCCAGATCTGCGAGCCTCTCCAGCACCCTGTCCGTGCCACCCTCCTGAGCCCATTCGGGCACGTACATCATGAGGCCCCCTCCGCTGATCGTATACGGGTAGATATCAGCCGTGAAGTCGATGCCCCTTGCCCTCGCCGCGTCCACGAGGTTCAGGGTCACCGACCTAGCTCTCCCCCAGTTCAGTCTCTGACACGTGGAGCTCCCGATATGGGCCATCTGAACGGGTATCCCTGCCCTCTCCCCTATCTCAATGGCCTCCATAAGGTTATGCGGGAATGTATGTGTCGCCCTGCAGTGGGTAGAATAAACTCCTCCAAGCCTGGAGGCCACCTTCGCGAGTTCAACGATCTCATCAGTCTGAGCATACATCCCCGGGAAATAGCCCAACCCCGTTGAGATACCGAAGCATCCCTGAGCAATAGCCACCCCAACGAGTTCCTTCATCTCTTCCAGGTCGGCGGAGGTGAGCTCCGTCCTGTCGCGGCCCATCACGGCCTTGCGCAGGGTTCCGTGGCCGACGTATACACCAGCGTTCACGGATATGCCCTGTCTCAGAAGCCTGCCCTCGTATCCCTCCATATCCGTCCAGTCAACCTCTAGGTCATACTGTGAACCGTAGCTCCTGACGGCGTCCTCCAGCGCATCACCCATCAGGGGGAAGGGGGAATTCCCGCAGTTACCCGTGATCACGGTTGTGACCCCCTGGTGCACCATGCTCTCAGCCCGGCCATCGACGAGGAGGGCGACGTCAGAGTGATTATGAATGTCGATGAACCCCGGAGAGACCACCATGCCCTCTGCATCGATAACCGTCTCCGAGTCCGTGCCGCTTAGGTCACCTACCTTTACTATCTTCTCCCCCTTGATTCCGATGTCAGCTTGAAACCAGGGATTGGCGTTTCCGTCGACGACCCTGCCATTCTTAATAATTATATCCATATGCAATCGGGTTCACCCTCTCATTCATATAGATGAGATAAACGTCACCAGACTCTCTTCAATGGGTTTACGCGTGCGCATCAACTAGTATGTGATCTTAACCATATTAAATCACGAGTGCATTAGGTGGAAGTTAAGAAAAGAGTTGAGGGTAAAAAGGATCAGATTAGAAGCTCAGTCGGGAAGCTGTATCACCGCCGTGACAACATCCGCCGAACCAACCACTCTGGATACATGACCCTTTCCAGCCGTATCCTCCACGAGGACGACGCTCCCCGCACCAAAACGCCTCTCCTCACCATCACTCACCCGCACCTCCATCTCACCTGAGAGAAAAAGAAAAGCCTGTTTCCTAGGCGTCGGATGCCAATCCCCAAACCAACCAGAGGGGAATACGCAGAAAGCATACTGAGTGGCCGGGGTAAACGATGAGAGGTTGACGGACGGTGCCGGAGGAGCAAATTCAACGGACTCGAACTCGATTCCTACGTCTCTGAAATGGGTATCCCCTTCTTCGTCAGCGAATATATTAGTGTACTTCATCTCCAAATGCTACTTTTCCAGAAAACATATAATATTATCTTACTAGTCGATGACCACCCAGACGCTGATTCTAATGAGGCTAAGAAGGGGGGCGGAAGAATAACCGACCCAACCCCCTCAACGGAAACGTGAACACCACACCAAAAAACAAACAGGCTTAACACCGAAAAAAAAACGAGAAACCCCAACAACCGCCCCACCGACCCGCCCAGAACCCTTATCCCCTGCCAGCCACACGCGGAGACCCGCCACAGCTTTTATAAAACCCCCAGCCGACCAACATGAACACAATGCAACGACGGGAAGACATGCGAGACCAGATACTCAAAGGAGACATCCTCAAGACCACCCTCAACCTCGCCTGGCCCGTCATGCTCTCCAACGCATTCCAGACAGTCTACAACCTCACAGACGCCTACTGGCTCGGCAAGATCGGCCCCGAGGCCGTCGCGGCCCCCTCCCTCAGCTGGCCCATCATGTTCCTCCTCATATCCCTCAGCGCAGGCTTCGCCATCGCAGGCCTCTCCATGGTCGCCCAATACGTCGGCGCAGGCGAGATGGAGAAAGCCAACAAGGCCGCCGGACAGCTCTACACCATCTTCATAGCCTCCTCCCTCGTCGTCGCCGTCACAGGCTACCTCTGCGCAGAAACCATCCTCAAGCTCATGAACGTCCCCGAAGCCATCCTCCCCATCGCCACCAGCTACCTCAAGATCACATTCCTGGGCATACCCTTCATGTTCCTCAGCTTCGGATTCCAAGCCCTCCTCAGAGGATACGGCGACACAAGAACCCCCATGATCCTCTCCGTCTCCTCCGCGGTCCTCGACACAATCCTGGACCCATTCTTCGTATTCGGCTGGTGGGGACTCCCAGCCATGGGAGCCTCGGGCGCAGCCCTCACAACCGTGATGACCAGGGGGCTATCCGGGCTCATAGGGATGTACCTCATATTCTCGGGAAGGGTGGGCCTAAAGATCAGCCTGAGAGACCTAAAACCAGACTGGGTTTTCATGAGGAAGATAATAACTATAGGATTCCCAGCCTCCATCGGCCAGAGCGGGACGGCCCTGGGGATGACAGTGCTCACAGCCATGATCTCCACGGAGGACAGGGTCCTCGGGGGGATGGGCTACCTCCTCAGCGCCTACGGCATCGGAAGCCGTATCTCAAGCCTCATCCAGATCGCCATCATGGGAGGCACGAGCGCCCTGTCCACCATGGTCGGACAGAACATAGGGGCCAACAACTTCCAGAGGGTGAGCCAGATCATAC
>JAUVYU010000245.1 GCA_030602935.1 Candidatus Bathyarchaeota archaeon
CCGATGCCGTCTCCGCCAACGCCGCTCTATTCGACGCGCTTGGGGCGTCGCCCCACATTGACACTGGTAGGGCTGGTTTGATGGGGGGAGGCCTGGGAGGCGCCCTCGTCTGGAACTCAGTCCTCGGGCCCTTTGCGGGGAAGGTGAAGGCCGTGGCTGTGATGCAGGCCGTAGCTAACCTCACAGCAGTGATCCGGGAGCAGAAGTTCAAGCCCCCATGTCTCAGCGCGTACGGCCTCCCGGAGGAGACGTCGGACGAGGAGGCCATCGCCAGGATCAAGCCCCACGATCCGATGCCGAGGCTCCAGTCACTTCAGCCCGGCACGCCTCTCCCTTGGACGGCCATCTACCACGGGTCGAGGGACGCGAACATCCCTGCGGAGACCAACGCCGTCCCCCTCGCCGAGGCCCTCAGGAGGGCAGGGGGAAAGGTAGATCTGGAGCTGTTCACAGAGGTTGAGCACAACGTCTACGCCATGGGTAAGCCCATCGAGGAGAGGCTGAAGGCGTTCTTCGGAGCCCATCTCTGAGCACAGACTGGTTTTTCCCTCATCCGCGAGGGGAACAGGTGAATCGTCGTGCTCCTCATGATTTCTTACGCATGTAGACGGATGTCTCGTACCTGTTATGGGGGAGTCTCTTGACCCTGAAATCCGTGTAAGCCTCTTCCAGGATTCCTATTGCCTCGCGCGTATGCCTCCTACGCTCCCTTGTGACGAACTTGACGGTCATGATGGCGGCTCCGCCCTCCCTGAGCCGCTCTGCCAGGGCGTTCATTATCTCAGCTGACTCCGTGGGTGAGATGTTCATGTCGTTCGTGATGAGGTCGAACTCGCCGATGTCCTCGGGGAGGTCCTCGGCCCTGCACCTGAGGTGGGTGACGTTGGACATCTCCTCGACCGAGGGGTGGAGGTCCGCCGGGTCAACGGCGACAACCCTTCTGGCCATCCCCGCGAGGACCTTCGTCCATCCGCCCGGTGCGGCGCCCACGTCGAGGACAATGAAATCGTTGGTGACCTCTACGTCGAAGGCTTTGAGGGCCTCCCTTATCTTGAACTCGGCCCGGGTGAAGGGTCTCTCCCCCTTGGCGTACTTCCTGAACCGCTTGATCTCCTTCACAAGCAGGTTGACGGACGGGGAGACTCCTACGTAGGCAAGGTCTTGGAATATCTGGACTATAACGGTCTTCGAGGGGCTCTTGAGGTCGACGACGGCGTCGGTCTCCTCCTCCAGCCTCATGCCCACCGTGACCTCGACGTCCCTGCTGCGGAACTCGTGGCTCCCCCGCCTGGTGCAGCTGACACGGAACGTGTCTCCCTCCTCCAGGTCGCCAATCGAGACCGCTTCGTACAAGGCCTCGATGCTGGCCTTCGCCGCTGAGATCTTCAACTCGGCGTCAACGGGGAAGACCCTGCCCAGGTAGGTGGTGTCCGCCTCCCTCAGCAGCTCGACGGCCTCCTCCTCGGGCAGGCCGCACTCCACGTATAGGTTCCCCTTGAAGAACAGCTTCCTCACCTTCGATGAGGGGAGTAGCTTCAGGATCTCCCGTCTGCCATTCCCCTCGAAGCCTGAGGATGTCGTGACGACGAAGGCGCTTCCCATGAGTAACCCGCCATGCCTATCCGTCGCCTACGTTAATAATGCTGACCTTGGAGACCACGTACCTGGGGTAATGGGATTGGTGGGGTCTTATACAACGTTTTCTGGAATCAGGATCCCATCAGCCGTGGATGGAGTAATAGACCCATTTCCCTCTCTTCTCGCTTCGCACTAGCCCCGCGCTCTCGAGCTTCTTTATGTGGTATGAAAGGTTCGGCTGGTTGATGTCCAGGGCGGCGGTGAGCTCGCAGACGCACATCTCCCTGAACCCGAGGAGCTTGAGTATCTTGAGGCGGTTCACGTCGGAGAGGGCTCCGTGGACCCGGGCTTCGTCGTTCAGGTCGAACCCTCCGAGGAATGTGTCCGCCAGGTCCCTGAGGCGTGACCCGTGCTCCGCTGCGTCCTCCGCGTCGCAGTACTGGGTCTCCAGCAGCTGGTTCAGCTGTTTCACCACTTCCTTTTCCATGATTTTTCTCCCCCACTGGAAGAACATATAAACAAATTTATATGTGTTTATTTGTTCACGTTCAAGGAAGTCGAGGAGAAGGTCAAGGATGTCGGACGAGGAGAAGAGTCTCGGATTATTCGAGAGGTACCTGGCCATCTGGGTGGGCCTCTGCATGGTCGTCGGTCTCGTATTGTCCCAGTACATGCCCGGGCTCAGCCTGGCGATCGACAGCTGGCAGGTGAGGGGCATATCGGTCCCCATCGGCATCTGCCTTTTCCTGATGATGTACCCGGCCCTCCTCAACCTCAGGCTGGAGGAGCTGAGGAAGCTGGCGAGGAATCCCAAGCCCATCCTGCTGACCCTGTTTTCCAACTGGATCATCGCCCCCGTGGTGACTGTAGTCCTCGCGAACATGTTCCTGAAGGGGCACGACCAGCTCATAGTATCACTGATCCTGCTGGGCTCGAGTCCCTGCACTGCGATGGTGCTTGTCTGGGGGACCATGGCTGATGGCAACCAGGAGCAGAACTTTATCACCACCAGTCTGAACACCGTCACCATCATGGTGCTCTACGCGCCCGTTGTCTCCCTTCTCACGGGGGTCCAGAACATCCCCATAGACAGGGCGACCCTCATCCTCTCCGTCG
>JAUVYU010000163.1 GCA_030602935.1 Candidatus Bathyarchaeota archaeon
GGACGCCGTGGAGGGGGCGCAGCGCCCCGGTCCTGGCGTACTCCTCGTCGAGCTCCTGGGCCCGCCTGAGGGCGCCGGGGTTGACGAGGATGATGGCGTTGAGCCTCGTGGGCTGGTCGTAGGCCTCGATGCGCCTCAGGTAGAGCTCCACGAGCTCACGGCAGGTCAACTCACCGGCTTCCAGCGCTCGATGAATCTTGCCTATCGAGGTCTCAACGACGGAGAAATCGGTTGCCATATCATCGCATTGTTATAAAATAATTATAAAACTGTTGAGCTTGATGGGTTTAATGGGGCTACTTCAGGTACCTGTCGAACCACCTGACGATGTGCCTCAGCCGCTCCGTCCTCAGGGAGGGCTTCCCCGTGCGTCCCAGCCCGTGACTGTTGTTGGCGAACCTGATGAACTCGGTCTCCTTCTTCTGCCTCTTCATCGCGTAGTAGAGCTGCTCCCCCTCGGACAGGGGGCACCGGAAGTCGTACTCGGAGTGGATAATGAGCAGAGGCGTGTTGATCTTGTCGACGTAGGTTATGGGGCTGAGCTCCAAGTATCGCTCGGGGATCTCCCAGGGCTCATCGCCAGCCCCGACGCCGGTGTGCCCCCAGCTCACGTCGCTGGTGCCCACCTGGCTGTACCAGTTGCAGACTGACCGCATCGTGACTGCAGCCCTAAACCTGTCCGTGTGGCCCACTGTCCAGTTCGTCATGAAGCCCCCGAAGGAGCCCCCCGCGACCCCCAGCCTCTCCTCGTCGATGAAGGCGTAGGTCTTCAGGACGTGGTCGACGGCCTGCATCAGGTCCCTGAAGTCCCTGCCCCCCCAGCTCCCCTCGGCGATGCCCGCGAACTCCTCGCCGTAGCCTACGCTATCCCTGGGGTTCGTGTAGACGACGACATAGCCGTTCCTGGCGAGGAGCTGGAATTCGTGCTCAGCGGTGCCCAGCTTGAATCCGTAGACTCCGTGGGGGCCGCCGTGGATCTCCAGTATCATAGGGTACCTTTTCCCCTCCTCGTAGCCCCAAGGCTTGACTATCCAACCCTGGACCTCGACGCCGTCGCTTGCTGTGAACCAGAACTCCTCGGGCTCGCTTATCTTCCAGGCCTCCATGACCTCGGAGTTGAGGCTTGTGAGCCGCCTTGAGCCTCCGGCATCGTGGACCCAGACCTCCTGGGGCCAGGTGGCGTCGGTGGCAGCGAAGGCTATCCGGGATGAATCAGAGCCTATACTGAATGAGGCCAGGGTCCTCTTACCTTCAATTACGGGTTCAACAGCCCCCTTATCCACGCTTACCCTGTAAAGATGGTAGGCCCCATGGCTGGGAGCCCTGAAGTAGATCTGTCCATTGTCCCCCCAGAAGACGCTTGAGCCGTACGCCCCCACGGTCCTGTCGAACGCTGATGTAAGGTTACGCGCCTCCCCTCCGCCTGGAGGCATGACCCAGATGTCGGTGCTCCCATACATGGGATGCTCAGGGTCAACGGATATTCTTCCCGTGTAAGCAAGTAGCTCCCCATCGGGGGACCACGCCACGGAGCGTATCATTGTCCTCCCGTCGGTCAGCTTCCTAGGCGATCCTCCCTCCGATTGGATGATGAATATGTCCCGTATCCGAGTGTAGTCGCCGTCCTCCATGTTGGCGACGTAGGCTATCTCCCCTCCGTCGGGGGACCAGTCCGCCGAGGAGACGTCGTAGGGTCCACTGGTCAGCTGCTGGGGTTCCCCTCCATCGGCGTTGACGGTGAAGAGGTGGCTCCTGGTGTAGGGGTAGTAGCCCGTCCCGTCCATTCTATATCTGAGCTTCGTGATCCACATCACGTCCTCGACCTTCTCCTCAGGGGTCTCGCTCTCCTCCTCGATCCTGGAGAGGAACAGGAACCTAATGCCGTCCGGGGAGAGTTTCAGGCCACTCACTACGCTCTCCGTCTCGAATAGGCACCGGGCCTCCCCTCCGCCTGCGGGCATCGCCCAGATCCTGGGGCGCTTCCCCTCTCCTCCGTGGGCCCTGGTGGACGTGAAGTAGATTGTCTCCCCGTCGTGGGACCACACCGGAGCCGTGTCGTTCCCGTCGCAGAACGTGAACTGCCGGGGCGCCCCTCCGTCGGCGGATATGACCCAGATGTGGGACTCGTATCCGTCCTCCTCCATCTTCACTATGGACCTGACGAAGAGGATCTTTGAGCCATCCGGTGAGATCTGTGGATCCGAGACGGGAAAGCCGTGGACCAGGGGCTCAACGTCGTAATTCTTCATTTTGAGCATAACAATCGAAGAACCATCTACCTTAATCGTAATTAACGCTTTACAGCCGATGGGTTCACATCTAACCTTTACATTTTCGTCAAGTTGTTCGGCGAAGACTATTCATCTACCAATGTTATACTGGAATACTGTATGTCAACAAATGTTGATAGGTTCAGATGCTTCGGCAACAAGGACCCCCTTTCGATGAAGTACCACGACGAGGAGTGGGGGGTCCCAGAGCACGACGACAGGGCCCTGTTCGAGCTAATCGTCCTGGAGGGGGCGCAGGCGGGGCTGAGCTGGCGGACCATCCTCCACAGACGGGAAGGGTACCGGAGGGCCTTCAAGGGATTCGACCCCTCCGTCGTCGCCGAGTACACCCCCGAGAAGGTCGATGAGCTGCTCCAGGACACCGGCATCATCAGGAACCGGAGGAAGGTGGAGTCGGCGGTGAGGAACGCCGGGGCCTTCCTGAGGATCCAAGAAGAGTATGGGAGCTTCGACGAGTACGTCTGGGGCTTCGTGGGAGGGAAGCCCGTGATGAACGCGTTCACGTCCTGGAGCGAGGTCCTCCCCGAGACAGAGGTCTCCAGGGCCATGAGCGTGGACCTGAAGAGGAGGGGGTTCAACTTCGTGGGGCCCACCATCTGCTACGCCTACATGCAGTCCATCGGTATGGTGAACGACCACCTCACCGGCTGCTTCAGGTGGCAGGAGATAGTGGACGAGCACGGGGAGTAGCCTGAGTGCGCGCGCTCTTAGAGAAAGCCAATTATTACATATTCAAATACCAATATCATCTTAAGGAAAAGTGATTCGGAGTGTTAGATTTCAAGGATAAGGTAGCGGTCGTAACGGGGTCTTCCCGAAGTATTGGGAGATCTATCGCATTAGCCCTCGCGAGATGCGGCTGCGCAGTAACTATCAATTATCGTAAGAGCCGAGACGAAGCCGATGAGGTCATTAACTCCATCAGGCAGATGGGTGGAAAGGCATTAGCTGTTAAATGCGATGTCTCGAAAAGGGAGGAGGTCGAGAACATGTTTACAGCCACAGTAGACGCGTTCAACAAGGTCGATATTCTCGTTAACAATGCGGGAATATTCATGGGAGCGCCATTGCTTGAGACCACCGATGAGATATGGGATAAGAATATGGAGATAAACCTCAAGGGCGTCTTCCTCTGCACCCAGATAGCCGCGAGGCACATGGCAGAGAGGAAGTATGGGAAGATAGTGAACATCTCCTCAAACTCGGGGTTTGGTATAGCTATGTCCGGTGAGACTAGCTACGCCGTCTCAAAAGCAGGTGTTATACAACTCACTAAA
>JAUVYU010000143.1 GCA_030602935.1 Candidatus Bathyarchaeota archaeon
GGACCGGATTGGGGAGGGGCGGGCCTGAAGAGGCTCATGGAGATCATCGGCGACCAGAAGATCTACTCCCAGCTCCAGGGGGAGATAATGCAGATGGCGATGAGAGGGTTGATCAATTACCCAGACAAGGGCTGGCCCATAATAGACGCGACGGGCTGCGGCCACAGGGCCGTCCCAGAGTGCTGCATCAACACATTGAACATCCATGACATCCCGGTGACGCCTGCAGTGATTACCACCAACTTCGGGGACCTCCTCGTTCTCGAGAAGGCACTCAGCTGGCAGAGGGCCGAGGAGATCATCGAGGGGATCGCCACATACTCGGGAGGCCAGGCCAGGGGGCCTATCGCAGTCAAGGGGAGCGACCTGAAGAAGGCCGCGTTGCCTGGGGCCATCTCCTTCACCATCAAGATTGGGAAGGCGATAAGAAACGCCCAAGCGACGGGGGATGATCCCATCGCCTCCATCGTGGATGCCTCGGACGGCTGGGCCTACAAGCTGTTCACGGGGAAGATCACTGCCCTCCTCTTCGAGGAGAAGTACGGGTTCATCTGGGGGAACAGCCTCATCAAGGGTACGGGCGAGTGGGAGGGCCACGAGCTGAGGATCTGGTACAAGAACGAGAACCACATCTCATGGTTGGATGAGAAGCCTTGGATCACCAGCCCGGACGGGCTCAACGTCATCGACTCAAACACAGGCTGGGGGCTCTCACACGCCTGGACGTCGGAGTGGACACACGGCAGGGAAGTCACCGTGGTCGGAGTACGCGCTGAGCCAATATGGAGGACCGAGAAGGGGCTTAGGCTCCTGGGGCCCAAGCACTTCGGCTTCGACATCCCATACAGGCCTATAGAGAAGGTTCTGGAGGCCTGAAGCGCTTCCCAACTCTAAATTTATTAAGAATTCAAGAGTCTAAAGTTAAATTCAACCAAGAGGTCTCTCTTAGAGATGGTGCTTCAAGAGAGGCCTTTAGGCAGAACCGGCCTAGTTGTTAAGAGGGTCGGCTTCGGAGGTATCCCCATCCAGAGGATCCCCGAGGATGAGGCAGTCAGGGCCGTAAGGAAGGCCTACGAAATGGGGATAAACTTCTTCGACACGGCCAGGGCCTACACCACTAGCGAGGCCAGGATCGGGGAGGCCCTTGAGGGCGTCAGGGACGAAGTATTCATCGCAACAAAGTCAACTCATCGCGATAAAGCGGGGTTCCTCGAGGACCTTGAGACCAGCCTAGGGAACCTCAGGACGGACTATATCGACCTCTACCAGCTACACTTTGTATCCAAGGAAGAGGTATGGGAGAGGATCCGGGGGCCAGGGGGAGCCCTGGAGGGCCTCCTCGAGGCGAAGGACGAAGGGAAGATAAACCATCTTGGGATCACGAGTCACGACCCGGAGCTGATGATGAAAGTCCTCCGTGAGGGGATATTCGAGACAGTCATGATCCCCTATAACTACCTGACCCAGAAGCCAGCCGACGGTCTGCTCCCCCTCTGCGCGGAGCTCGGCGTGGGAACAATAGTCATGAAACCCTTCGGGGGAGGTGCCCTTACCAACGTCCGGAGCGCCCTGAGATATGTCCTGGGAAACGGGGACGTGGACGTCGCCATACCGGGTATGATGAGCGCCTCAGAGATCGAGGAGAACGTGGCCGTGGGCTCAGGGAGCTTCAACCTCTCACAGGAGGACCTCCGCCTTATCGAGGAGGACCGCAACCACCTGGGGGACCAGTTCTGCAGGGCCTGCGACTACTGCCAGCCTTGCCCCCAGGGGATCCCGATCTCCTTCGTCCTTAGGACCGAGGACCAGTTCCTGAGGCTCACGGGCTGGACGCCAAGGCTCCTGAGAAGGATTCCAGAGTCTGAGGCCAAGGTCGCCTCCTGCCAACGTTGCGGACAGTGTGAGGAGAAGTGCCCCTATGAGCTGCCAATCATGGATCTTCTCCCTGAGAAGATGGGCGTTCTCCTGAAACTCCTCGCCTCAAGGGAAGAATAGATAATTTTAATGTAAAATTATTCTTTATATATTAAAATCCTATAATAATAATGGAAACTCACAGCACGAAACTTAAGAACCTTATGTAAGTCCATATACTCGGTGTCATAGTGGGAACAAAGATTCTAAATAAGGAAGACCTCTGGTGCTCCGTTTTAGGGGGCGCAGCCATTGCCACAGGAGGTGGGGGGTCGGCGCCGAGCTACGAAGCCTTCTGCGCGGGTGTGGATCCTACCTTCGAGGCCGGGCTCAAGCCTAAGCTTGTGGACGCCGGAGACCTCCCTGACGACGGGCCGGTGTTAGTGCCCATAGGGATAGGCGGAGGGATAACCCGTGAGGACCGCGAGAGGTACGGCCCGCCCATAAGGAGGGGGCCAGATATCGAGATCGCGTTCAAGGAGATGCACAGGGTCTTCCCCCTTTTGGAGGAGTCGATGAGGCCGAGGGACGACTGGCGCGAGGCCGGAGTCCAGAGGCTGAAGGAGCTCAAGGGAGAGGACAAGTACGTCGCATACCTCGCAGGAGAGATAGGACCCGGAATCTACCGCCAGGCGATAAACGGTGCCCGCGATGGGATACCCGTCGTCGACGCTGACATGGCGGGGATGAGAGCCGTGCCCGAGCTGAGCTTCACGAGCTTCAACGTGTACGGGGTAAAGATCACCCCCATGGTGATCTCGACTGCATGGGGCGACAGGCTTGTCGTCGAGGAGTCCCTGAGCTGGCAGAGGCTCGAGGACCTCACCCGTGCTGTCGCGATGTTCTCCATGGGCTTCAACTCAACGATGCTCTCGGTGACAGGGAAGGATGTGAAGGAGGCAGGAGTCCTCGAAAGTTACTCAAAGACCATCAACATTGGCAAGGCGATTAAGAAGGCTCAGGACTCGGGGGACGATCCGATCGCAGCGATAGTGAAGGCCACCGAAGGATACAAGATATTCGAGGGGGAGATCGTCGCAAAGACCAACGAGAACAGCTACGCGTTCCGCTGGGGCAACGGCTGGATCAAGGGTAAGGGGGACTTTGAAGGTAAACTGTTCCGCTTCTGGTTCAAGAACGAGAACCAGATAAGCTGGCTCGACGGCAAGCCCTACGTCAGGTGTCCGGACCCCTTCACGGTCATTGACAGTGAGACGGGTGAGGGGCTCTCCAACTTCCGGGAGGCCGCCTGGACACCGGGCAGGAAGGTCTCCGTGGTCGGCGTGAAGGCGGTGGACTGCTGGAGGACCGAGAGGGGCCTACAGATCTACAACCCCGAGCACTTCGGGTTCCACCTGAAGCCCGTGCCAATAGAGGAGATAATGGGAGAATAGCTCCCACCCTTTTTTCTTATTTTTCGATAGATAAACGTCATATCCATAGTTGATTACCTCATACAGGATTTTAGAATGAGGATCAGGATCGTAACTCCAGTCGTCCCTCGCAGGGTTGAGGGAGAGCCAGAGAAGGAACGGGAAGAAAGGCGAAAGCAGCGTGAAGGCGAGAGGCGGAGACTCTTCGGGCTCTGCCCCGGAACAGACGTCGAGTTCGTCAGCATAGAGAAGGGGCCCACCTCGGTGGAGTGCAGATACGACGAGATGCTTGCCATCCCCGAGATCGTGAAGAAGATCAGGGAGGCGGAGTCTGACGGTTGCGACGCTGCCGTGGTAAACGGCTTCGTAGATCTGGGCGTGAGGGTTGGACGGGAGCTGGTGGACATACCCGTCCTGGGTCCGGGTGAATCCTCCATGCTCGTCGCTTCCTCCCTGTGCGACAGGTTCTCCATCGTCACCATGGTGAGGAGCTTCGTACCCCTCGTGGAGAGGAACGCGATGGAGTGCAGGATGACGGACGGGCTCGCCAGC
>JAUVYU010000248.1 GCA_030602935.1 Candidatus Bathyarchaeota archaeon
GTCGGATCGAGGGAAGGTTCTCGGCCTTCTGCGAGGTCAGTGCGACCTCGGACTGCCTTATGAGCCATTCCAGGCTCACGCCTCCCTCCGCTAGGAACTCGGGGGTCTCGAAGGAGTAGCCTGCAGTGCGGAGCAAGACCCCGTCGATCGGAGCGGGGGCCGAGGAGACCCTCCTGACGAGGAGGTCGTGGGTCTCGGAGAAGGAGGTCAGGGTCACGAAGCTCATCACCAGCACCGTGATCGAGATCAGCGTGAGCAGGAACCTGAGGCGCCGGCGCCTGATGCTCCTCTTCGCCATGGAGAATATGGGGACCAATATGTTGCGCAGGGGCACTATCCCCCTCCTGCTCGCACCCTTCATCCAGCGAGGCAGGAGGATCGCCAGGAACAGGGATCCAATAATGGAAATCACCCCCGCCTGGAGGAACCCTGTGAACGGGACAAGGGCGCTGCCAGGGTACGCCATGTGGAGGACGGCGAGGAAGCAGGCATAGACGGCGGTGCTCCCCAGGATCTTAGTGGAGTCGCTGTTCGTGAGGAGGAAGGCTATCGTCGTGGAGGTTAGGGCCAGGAACGCGACGATTATGTAGACTGACGAGGTCGCGTCGGCCTGCATGTTGATTATCCGGTCCCTGACTTGGGCGAGATCTAGGTAGCTCATCTTGGAGAAGCCGAAGCTCTCGACGAACCGACCGATGGCGAGGAGGTCCTGTGCGTCGGAGAAGACTCCCTCCGCGGTCTCCGTCGTCCCCCTCTCCTTCACCATGTAGAAGCCCTTCTCCCCCATGTAGTCGAGGCTGGCCCTCACCTCGTCCAGCAGGGTGGAGACGATCTCGAGGTTGAAGCCTATGGAATAGGAGCGGATGTCCAGCGAGGTGAGCTCCCCCTTGCCAAGGGCCCCACTCTCTAACTCATCTACCTTGAAGGAGTAGACCTCAATCCCTGTAACGCCGAGGATCGAGGAGTTGACCTCCAGCATGAATGGCTCGCCGGCAGGGACGATGAGGTGACTGGACTCCAGATCGAGGAAGTAGTTCTGGCCCCTCTCATGGGAGCCATAGAGGATGGGGACACCGTACTGCATCATCAGCTCCCCCGAGTCCGGCTCCAGGATAGCATAGAGCGGGTTCTCCGGAATGCTGTTGGAGACGACGAACTGGATGTCCCCCTCCAGGAGTAGAGAGGCGCCGGGCTTCAGTGTGACGACAGTTCCCGGCTCCAGGAGATCCGCAAACTGCATCCATGCCGGCAGATAATCCACGCCTGGTGTAGAGGGGTCGTCGGCGTAGATCGAGACGTTATACCTGGTGATGGACTCGTATTCGAGCTCGAAGAAGCCCTCAGCATCCGTATGCACCGAGGTGAAGTGCTTCCTTCCGAACCAGAGGGAGACCTTGGCGCCCTCCACGGCGGCCCCTTCCTCGTCGACAACCGTCCCCGTGATGAATGACTGAGCGTACGAGGGCACGTTGAAGAGGAGGGCCGAGACAAGGACGCCCACGAGTGTGAGGACAAGTACAGCCTTGAAGGGGCCTTCCCTACCGTTTGAACATTCGCGCGCGCTCAACGTCCCGATTCCTCTTGAACCTACACTCAGTTATAACTGTCTTCCCAAGTAATCTCAGGTGCACACTTAAAAATTGTAGCAGTGGAACCCCCCTCCGGGGGGCAGTAAGATGTTTAAACAGAGCGATCTCCTGTTGCATTGAGGAGCCATGAGCGTCGAGAGGAAGTTGCTTTACCTCAAGCCGGGGGCGAAGGCCACGGCAGGCCTCATCGAGGCCGTCAGCGAGAGGGGCAGGGAAGGCGACCTGAAGACAGTGGTGGTGGCCAGCACCAAGGGCAAAACGGCCATCAAGCTGGGGGAGGCCCTGAAGGACGTGGCCGAGGTCATCAGCGTGACCGAATTCACATACTCGGATGACGTCAAGAAGAGCATGAAGAAGCTGGGGATAAAGCCCGTCGAGAAGGCCGACCTCCCCATCCAGGACAGGAGGGAGATGCGTGAGGCCCTGATGGTCTTCGGAGCAGGGGTCAAGGCATCGCTGGAGGTGGCCTCCGTGGCCGCCGAGAAGGGCCTGGTGGAGGGAAACATCATAGCAGTGGCCGGTTCCAAGGGAGGACTGGACACAGCCCTGGTTGTCAAGCCGTCGCATCCAGATGATTTCGCCAACCCCGACCCGTCGAAGCGGATGGCGGTACTCGAGATCCTGGCCCTGCCAAAGCAAGGCTGAGGGCTTTGAGGATCAAGATATCGACGTCAGCCACCGGAGAGATCTACGCGGAGCTGACCGATGAGAACCCGATGACAGCCAAGGCCATCTGGGAGGGCCTCCCCATAGAGGGGAGGGCGAACACGTGGGGGGACGAGATCTACTTCTCCATCCCCGTTGAGGTCGGGGCCGAGAATCCCAAGGAGGTCGTCGAGATGGGGGACCTGGGGTACTGGCCCCCGGGGAGCGCCTTCTGCATCTTCTTCGGCAGGACCCCGGCCAGCAGGGGGGATGAGATCAGGCCCGCCAGCCCCGTGAACGTGTTCGGGAGGGTAATCGGCGACCCGGAGGTCTTCAAGAAGGTCAGACCGGGTGAGAGGGTGACCCTGGAGAGGGCCTAGCCGCCCTGGGCCAGCTGTATCTTTTTCAAGAGGTGCCTGTGGAGATCCGCGATGAT
>JAUVYU010000058.1 GCA_030602935.1 Candidatus Bathyarchaeota archaeon
AGTTCGATGACCTGATCTCCAACCTGAAGGACGGCGCGACCTCCGGCGCGGTCTTCACCGACCTCGAAACCCTGAAGAAGGTGATCGCTGAGCTCATCGAGGCGAACCTCGGGATCTCCATCAACGTCAGCGGGCTCCTCGACGGGGTCCAGGAGTGCTGTCGGGCTGGGGGGACGGAGCGGCACAGCGTCGAGCAGTCCCTCGGCTTCTGGGGGGCCTCCGACCTGCTCCCCGAGAGGGACGTGCTCACCATTAACACCCTCTGCGGCCACGGCCTGGTCTCATTCAACCTCATCCACAAGATGATCGACTACGTGAAGATGCGCAGGCTGACCCCCGCCGAGGCGGCGAGGATCATGGGCAGGTGCTGCGAGTGCGCGGTCTTCAATACGTCCCGCGCTGAGAGGCTGCTGGAGAAGGTCCTGCTGGAACCGTAGACAGTATCAGTATCTCGACAACCTCCTCAACTGATTGCATCCAAGGTGATTCGAGTATGGGCTACTCGACGAATTCTAAGCCCGTCTCAGGCGGATCCCACACAATCCCCCTGCTCTCCTGGATGGACCTCATGACGGTCGCAAGGTGCTCCCAGTGCTCCAGGTAGTTGGGGCCCATGTACCGGGTCCTCTGCTCCATTACGATGGACCTCCACTTCTCCCAAGCCATGAGGATGGGTGAACCTGCGGCATCATAAACCATCTCAGGGTCGATCAGCCCTTTCTTCAGCAGCACCCCGTAGTTGTTGTACGTGTTCCAGAACGTGATCCTCTGGAGGTACGCCTTCGGGTTGTTGTCGGAGCCGTACTTCCTCTCGAAGTCTGCGTAGTCCTCCCACTCCATGTACATGGTCTCCAAGTAAGCGGACATACCTTCCATGTCAGACATCGTGCTGTGCAACGACATGAAAAGCTGCGCCGACCGCGTCCTGTTGGAGTTCCTCAAGACCATCGCGTAGTACAGGATCGAGACAGTGACTCCGAGAAGGGGGATGCAGTAGATTACCAGGTCGAGGGTGTTCATGATACAGAATATTGCGACGATTGAATAAAATAGTCTATCGAACGTCCCACTCCCCCAATGACAAAAGGGTGGCGGAAGATCATCTGACGGAAAAGGAGATATCCGAACGCGATCGCGACCTGTTCGACCCCGGCATTCTCCATTACCATCTCGACTACGGAGCGACTCACAAACCGTTTTGACATGGTTGATTAAGGTCGGCTACAACCTCTCCAGTGATGGTCACCGAGAGCGCCCACGAGGGGAAGCCCGTCTTCCTCTGCGACATCTGCGGATTCGGATACGAAGAGCGGAAGACCGCGGAGGAGTGCGAGGACTACTGCAGGACCTACAACAGCTGCAGCATCAAGATAACAGAGAAGGCCGTCTACATCCCCGAGAAGCCGAAGATCAAGGAGCCCGAATAGAAGCCCCACTTCATTCCTTAATCCGGATGGCGCGTACGTCGTAGACCAGCCTGGAGTCCGTGAACTCCACGGTCACGCACCACAGGGGATTCGGAGCCCCCCGAGCCTGGTACGTGGGGTTGACGATCTCCCCCTGGCCGACCTCCCTCCCCGAACGGTCGAACAGATCCACGAGGTCTCCGATCCTGGGCTCAGGGACCTGTTCATAGGGCATCGTGACGTACCCACGGTCTCCGTCGATCCACTGGAGGAAGATCGCGAGCCCCGGGCAGATGGGGACGCACTTGGTGCAGCCGACGCACCTCTCCCAGTCCATGACGGGAGGGGCCACCAGGGAGTCCTTACGGATGGCGTCCACGGGACAGATGAAGCCGCATGGGTCGCAGGGGATGCTCTCTATACATTCGATAACCGCCACCCTCTTCTCCTTGACCACGTCGTCCGTCGGAAGGGCCCCGTGGACCTCCAGCTCGTCCCTCCTGTAGAACCCTCTCTGAAACGGACCCAGCTCATCATCAGGTATCAGGGGTTCCTCCAGCCATCAAGTTCCAGGACAGCTATCCCATGAATGGTGACCGCTGACTATATTTGTCATAGATCATCTCAACATCCCTCCGTTAAGCCACCTCTCGTGTACGCCGCGCGCGCATGAAGTGCCCAAGGCATGGTTCCGTGTCCTAGTCTTGTATATAATAGATCTGACACGTTACATCGATCAATTTTCATTAAATACTACATCCTCCATAGCCCTTGAAACGCTAGGGGGATGTTCTGGAATGCAGAATAGGCCAAGGGGTGACTACTCGGATGAAGCCGTAAAGGGCGACTCCGGCGTCAGGATCGTCAACTGCCCCCACTGTAAGGACGACGTCCCACTCTCGATCTACTGCCTCAAATGCGGTTACCCCATGTTTGAGCTGATGAAGGAGCACATGAGTGAGGACGGCTCGGACGGAGACGAGGTCAGCGACGGACACCCCCCTGACGAGGGCGAAGAGTTCCGTCTGGAACCGGAGGACCTGGAGCCCCCCCAGAGCGAGGATGTCGAAGCTGAATCGAAACCGGAAGAGGAGAGCGAAGCAATGAATGTGGACACCCAGGAGAGCGCTGAACCCAAAGAGCCCATGGAAGAGATATCTGAGAAAGATCCACCTGACAGGGACGAAGGCGAGGTCGCGGCACCAGCCGCGGAAACCCAGCTGGACGAGGCGGACCAGGGTTACGAGCCAGACGAGGCGCTCAAAGACCTGATGCGGAACCTCGCGAACAGCATAAACATGAAACTGTGGTCGGTGGGCCAGCTCCTCGAAGGGCGGATCTCGGAGCAGAACTTCGAGCGGCTCCACGAGGGCTACGACGCCAGGTGGCGTCAGCTCATGGACCAGAGGAACGAGAGGCTGACCCAGGCCAGGGACCTAGACTCCCTCGAGGAGGGGCTGGAGAGGGCCTACATCAGCCTCGGGGAGCTGGAGATCAAGAAGACGCTGAACGACCTGTTCGAGGGGGAGCACGAGGCGAAGGCCCCTGCGTACGAGTGGGAGATCTCCCACTGCGAGAGGCAGCTGGAAGGGAGGAGAGGGGAGATCGCCTTCCTTGAGAGACTCTCGAACGTGGTCCCACGTGACGAGCTCGCCAAGATGGCTGAGAGGGCAAGGGGATACCTGGACAGGATGCGGAGCTCCGAGGGGCTCACGGAGCTCATCAGCGGCACCTACGCGCGGCTCAAGACCTCGATGGAGGAGATCGTGGCCTTCCTCGAAGAGAATGAGTGAGTTCTCACTTCCAAGGTTCGACCCCAAACATCTGTTGAAATTATATCTAGTACACCTTGCCATAGTAGAAGGCGTACTTGAAATGTCCATAGAAGAAATTCTGCTAAAAGTAGAAGGCCTGAGCGAGGAGGTCGTCGAGGTCTGCTCGCAGCTCATACAGCGCCCCTCCGATCACCCGGAGGGCAGAACCGACGGCTGCGTCGAGTACATCAAGGGCTACTTCGACGGGCTCGGGATAGACAACCAGGTCTACCAGAGGGACGAGGGGAAGCCGAACATCGTCGTCCGGGTGAAGGGCTCCTCGGGGAGAAAGATCCTCTGGGTGGGGCACAACGACGTCGTCCCCGTGGGGGAGCCCGAGAGCTGGAGGTACCCGCCCTTCAGCGGGACAATCGCGGACGGGAAGATCTGGGGGAGGGGGGCAAGCGACATGAAGGGCTCCAACGCCTCCGCCATCATCGCGGCACGGGTCCTCAGCGAGGTCGACTGCCCCCATGACGTGGACTTCTGGTTCACCTCGGATGAGGAGGTCGGGGGAGGCGCGGGGGCGAGGTGGCTGGCGGATGAGCAGATCTTCGAGGGGGAGGTGGCCATCATCGGTGACGCAAGTGGATGCGACCCCGGTATGGTGAACGTCGGCGTCGGTCACAAGGGGGACATCGGGAGCAGGCTCGTAGCGGAGGGGAAGACCGCCCACGGGAGCACCCCCTACCTGGGGGACAACGCCATCGACAAGCTGCTGAAGGTCATACCCTACGTGAAGAGGCTGAGCGAGTTCCGCCTCGACATACCAACGGACCTGGAGCCCATTGTAGAGTCCACCACCGAGTACATGCTGAAGGACGACACCCTCGACGACGAGCAGAGGAAGGCCGTGGAGAGACTGTTCTACTATCCGTCGGGGCCGAGCCTCAACATATTCAACGGGGGCGTGAAGGGCAACGTGGTCCCGGATAGAGCTATGTGCCGCTTCGACATCAGGCTTACCCCGGGGGTCGACGCCGCGAAGGTAAAGGAACGAGTGGAGGAGCTCGTCGCCGAGGCGGGCGTGCCCGGGGTGACCCTCATAGCCAGGGCGGCTTCCCGCGTGGGATACTACGAAAAGGCCGACGAGCCCGCGGTCATCTCCCTCGTGACGGCCGTCGAGAGGGTGACGGGCGAGAAGCCCCCTCTGACGTTGCTGCCCTGGGGGACAGACGCTGTCTCGATCAAGCGTAATATCAAGACGGAGAGGCATCCCAACGGTATTCCGAACCTGCTGTTCGGGCCCATGCTCAGGGATCAGCTGCATCAGTCCAACGAGTACGTGACAACCGGCAACCTGGTCACCGCCGCCAAGGTCTACAGTGTCTTCCCCTTCTACTACGAGTGAGCGGTTTCTACACCCAACTCCTTTCTCCCAACACATGTTTTCGGGGTTAAGCAACGTTAAACAGCGACCGTCCCGCCTCGATCCTCGACAAAATGGGCTCAAGAATCATGGTGGAGGTGGCGACCCTGGGAGGGGGCTGCTTCTGGTGCACGGAGGCGGTGTTCAACAGCATAGAAGTCGTCCTCAAGGTCGTATCCGGTTACTCTGGAGGTCGATCGGAGGACGCTACCTACAGGCGGGTCTCCTCGGGGAGGACGGGCCACGCTGAGGTCGTGCAGTTGACATTCGACCCCGAAGTCATCACGTTCAGGGAGGTTCTGGAGATATTCTTCGCCACCCATGACCCTACGACGCTGAATCGTCAGGGAGCGGATGTGGGGCCCCAGTACCGGTCGGTCGTGTTCTACCATGACGACGCTCAGAGGAGGGTTACCGAGGAGGTCATCGAGGTGCTCAACGGTGAGAAGATCTGGAAAAACCCGATCGTGACCCAGGTCGAGCCCTACGAGGCGTTCCACAGGGCCGAGGAGGGCCACATGAACTACTACGAGCGGAACCGGGGGCAGCCCTACTGCAGGCTGGTCATCGACCCCAAGATCCTGAAGCTCAGGGAGAGGTTCAGGGACAGGTTGAAGAGCGCCTAGCTCGTGTCGAACCAGGTCGAGTGGGTCTCGTCCATCACGTCACCCCAGGCGTCGAGGACCCTGACAAGGATCCGGGTGTGGACGCCCCTAGGCTCGTTGGCCTCCAGCATGATGGTCGTCTCCCCTCCCACGGCCAGGTCGAAGAAGGTGCTCTCAACAGCGTTCCAGATCTCGCCCTCATCCCCCTCGTACGCCACGAAGAGCTTGAAGTCCTTAGCGTCCCCGGTGCCGACATTCTGGATATCGGCTACGATGGTGAGCCTGTGGCTCAGCGTTGAGCCCGACCAGTCGTGGGTTATAATGGGTACCGGGATGATGGGGTAGACTGTTGCAGAGTGCCCCTGATGTGCCTCGGGGAGCACGCCTATCTCCCATCCCTCGCCAGTGGTCTCAACGTAGTAATACTTCACATCCTCGTAGAGCCAGTAGGTCCCGTAGTGATCCACGTCGACGCCGACCCCGACGTGCTCCGGGAGGCTGAAGAGGACCGCGCCATATCCCATGCCATCCAAGAGGGCCGAGGTCAGGATGGAGGTGTCCTCGCAGTCACCGCCCCCGTCCACCAGCGTCTCAAGGGGGTACCGGGCGTACTCGTCAAAGCCCGTGGTGACGTCGTCCGAGGTGTACGGCAGGCTCTGGACGAACGCGACGACCAGCTCAACGAGTTGCACTTCGTCGTAGCCCTCCGCCGTGGCGATGTCGTCGAACTCGTCT
>JAUVYU010000150.1 GCA_030602935.1 Candidatus Bathyarchaeota archaeon
GGACCGGCGTGGAGGTGGGCGGTCGGGGCTACATCGTGGTGAACGAGTACCTGGAGACGTCGAAGCCGCGGATCTGGGCCTTCGGCGATGCCATCGGGAAGCATATGTTCAAGCACGTCGCCAACTACGAGACCGAGATCGCGTGGAACAACTTCATGGGTGAGAAGGCTGCCGTCGACTACTCGGCTGTGCCCTACGCCGTGTTCAGCAACCCCCAGATCGCCTCCGTGGGGATGACCGAGGAGATGGCAAGGGAGAAGGGATATGATATCCTCCTGGGCCACTACGAGTACAGGAACACGGCCAAGGGGATGGCGATGGGCGTCGAGGAGGGCTTCGTGAAGGTCGTCGTCGAGGACAAGTCGCTCAAGATTCTGGGGGGCCACATCATCGGGCCCTACGCGCCGATAATGATGCAGGAGATAATCAACGCCATGAACACGGAGGACGGCACCGTCGCCTCGATACAGAGATCTATGTACATCCACCCCGCCACCCCGGAAGTCGTCCAGAGGGCCTTCTTCGGCCTCCACAAGCACGAGGAGCACCACCACTGACCATTCACCCAACTCCTTTTCTGGGACAACCCGCACAGCGGCCCGTTTAAATAGGGTCGCACCAATTTTTCTAACGTTCAAGAGATTTTTACATGAACGATTCTGAACTAGATGTAGGGACCCCCGCGCCCCGGTTCTGCCTGCCAGACCAGGACGGGAACGAGGTCTGCCTAGACGGTTTCCCAGAGAAGTGGGTGATCCTCTACTTCTATCCTAAGGACAACACGAAGGGGTGCACCCTCGAGGCCCTCGACTTCACCATGAACAGGAACGAGTTCGGGAAGATGGGGGCCGTGGTCCTCGGCGTGAGCCCGGACTCCGTGAAGAGCCACAGGGGCTTCTGCGACAAGCACGGGCTCTCCATAACCCTCCTCAGCGACCCCGGGCACGAGGTCCTCGAGGGGTACGGCGTCTGGCAGCTCAAGAAGATGTACGGCAGGGAGTTCCACGGCGTCGTGAGGAGCACATTCCTCGTCGACCCCGAGGGTAATGTCGCCTATGCCTGGAGGAGGGTCAGGGTCAAGGACCACGTCGAGGCCGTTAAGGCGAAGCTGGCGGAGTTAATCAAGGAGGGGAAATGAGTTGGAAGTAAAGGAAGCGATTAAGGAAAGAAGGGCCTACAGGTCGCTGGACCCCGCGCCCATATCGGATGAGCTCATCAGGGACCTGGCGGAGAGCGCCTCGCTGGCACCATCCTGCTTTAACAACCAGCCCTGGCGCTTCGTCTTCGTCAGGGACCCCGATGTCCTGAAGGAGATGCATGGGGCCCTCTCCAAGAATAACGAGTGGATCACCGATGCCTCCATGATAATAGCGGTCTTCAGCCAGAAGGAGGACGACTGCGTCATACGGGACAGGGAGTACCACCTGTTCGACGTGGGGATGGCCACGGCGTTCATCATCCTGAGGGCGACGGAGCTCGGCCTCGTCGCTCACCCGGTTGCGGGGTTCAGTCCCAGGAAGGTCAGGGCCATCCTGGACATCCCCGAGGAGATGCAGGTCATCACCCTGGTGAACGTGGGGAAGCACGCGGACACGCTACACGATACGCTGACGGAGCAGCAGAAAGCTGGTGAGAAGGAGAGGCCGGAGAGGTTCCCCTTCGAGAAGTTTGCGTACGTGGACCGCTACGAGGGCTAATGCTCACGTATTCTCCTCTATCCATGGACCGCTCTAGCATGGATTCATAAAAATAAGGGTGAGGGCGGACCCTCCGTCGTTCTATTTTTTCGTGGTGATCGTGTACCTTGCGCCCAGCGGAGCCAGGGCGTCGTCGACCTTCTGAATTAGATCGTTGATCTGATCCTGTGTTGGGGGCACGAACCACTCGAAGTAGAAGTCGTGCTCTCCGAGTTCGCCGCCGGACTTGCTTATGATGTTGTCGCAGCGTTCAACTGTGATCCCGCCTGCGTGGCTGAAGAATTCCATGACCTCTCCTGTTTGGCCTAGTGTCGGCAGCCCCTGAGCCATGATGGTGTCCATCCTACAGACCTCGGGTGTGTCAACCGCCAGGACCTCAAGGGCTCTCAGCGATTTCAGAACCGGTGGACCGAATATCTTGATGTAGCTCTTTAAAACAATAAACCTCCACCGAGTGTTAGAGACCAAAGATATTAAAGATTTTATACAAAGCCAATGCAAGCCTGTTTTTCATAAAAATAGTCAAATTACTTTATTCACCAGTGTGAAACTACTGATGATGGGAGATCGATCTTCTGAAAAAAAGAGTGCATAGAACCAGGGAATAAGCTCAGAGATATAAGTCGATCCCGTCAACATTTCCCCATGGAGAGACCAACGTTCAGCGACGTCCTGAAGGCTCGGAGGGCCATCGCACCCTACCTGAGCAAGACGCCCCTCCTCCACCATCCCTCACTGTCCCGGATGCTGGGCTTCGAGGCCTACGTGAAGCACGAGAACGTCCAGCCGACGGGGGTGTTCAAGATCAGGGGCGGCATCAACCTCATCTCGAACCTCAGCCCCGAGGAGAAGGAGAGAGGGGTCATCACCGCCTCAACGGGCAACCACGGCCAGTCCATCGCCATGGCGTCGAAGATGTTCGACGTGAAGGCCAAGATCTGCGTCCCTGTGGGATCCAACCCGGACAAGTTAGATGCCATACGGGGCTACGGAGCCGAGATCGTCGAGTGGGGGAGGGAGTTCGACGACGCCCGCCAGAACGCCGAGAGGATAGCCAAAGAGCAGGGGCTGAGGTATATCCACAGCGCCAACGAGCCCCTTCTCATCGCCGGCGTGGGGACGATAGGGCTGGAGATACTGGAGGATCTCCCAGACGTGGACGTGGTCATCGTCCCGGTGGGAGCCGGCTCAGGGGCTTCGGGGATCTCCACGGTCCTCAAGGCCGCTGCTCCCGACGTGGAGATCATCGCAGTCCAAGCGGAGGTCGCCCCCAGCATCTACCTCAGCTGGAAGAGCGGGAACATCGAGTCGACGGAGTCCGCGCCGACCATGGCCGACGGCCTCGCCACGCGACGGGCGTTCAGGCTGACTCTCGACATCCTGCGCGACCTCCTCGATGACTTCATCCTCGTCTCAGAGGAGGAGATCAAGGACGCCATCAGGCTGTACGTCGAGAAGACGCACACCATAGCCGAGGGAGCCGGGGCAGCCCCCCTCGCGGCGGCCATCAAGATAAAGGACAGGCTGAAGGAAAAGAAGGTGGTGATGGTGCTCAGCGGGGGCAACCTCACCGCGGAGATGCTCCGCGAGATCCTTGGGGGGTCAAAGCAACGGTAGAGAAGATTGTCGAGAGGGCAGCCGAGGAGCTCAGGCTCAGGGAGAGGGCCACCGACGAGGTGATGCCCAGGGCCAGGAGAGCCCGGATACTGTCAAAGCAGGCGATCCAGCATGTCCACAGCGGCGCCGTCAAGGAGGCAGAGGAGAAGCTGGAGAAGGCGGCCTCCCTCATCGGGGAGATAGACGGGCACCTCATCGACCGCCCCGAGCTGAGGGGCTTCGATACGGTCACCGCCGCGCACCAGGAGTACGCTGAGGCGAAGATTATATTCAGCCTGACGGAGGACGGCGAGTTCCCGGATCCTGAGGCGGTGGGGGTGCCCATTACAGCTTACATACTTGGCCTCGCCGATGTCCCGGGGGAGCTGAGGCGCCAGACGCTGGACGCCTTGAGGACGGACGACTTTGAGGCGGCTGAGGCCCTCCTGGGGACCATGGAGCGGATCTACCTGAGCCTGATAGCGATGG
>JAUVYU010000086.1 GCA_030602935.1 Candidatus Bathyarchaeota archaeon
CGCAGAGGAGGTCCTCGAGCTGGAGGACAGGATGGACAATCTGCACACCGAGTTCGAGCTCCTAGTCCTGTCCAGCAAGGACGACAACCACGAGGCCAGGGGCCTCCTGGGCCTAATTCGGATGGGCGTGGTGACCGAGAGGATCGCAGACGCAGCCGCTGAGATAGCCGAGGTGGTGCTGAGGAGCGGCAAACCCCATCCTGTTCTGGCCATGGTGATCCAGGACGCAGAGGAGACGGTTGAGCGCCTCGTCGTCTCGGAGTCCTCGTCGTTGGTGGGGAAGACCCTCCGGGAGGCCAGGATACCCGAGGAGACCGGGATGTGGGTCCTAGTAATTAGGAGGGGAGACCGATGGATGAGGCCGAGGCCCTACACGGTGATTCAAGCCGGCGACATAATAGTCGCCTCCGGTTACGCCGAGGGCGAGGAGGACTTCAAGAGCCTCTTCACCAAGAGAATGAACGAGCAAGTTTGATGGTAACTCGGTTTTTTAGGGCTCCTGAGGCTAGTTCCTACTCAGGAGTTCATCCAACCTGTTTTCCCGCATCCCTATTCTCTCGATCCTCGGCATCCCCGGCTTATTAGCCAGGTATCTGCTGAACGCCCCGTCAGGCAGTATGTGGATCTTAAGAGGTATGTATTTCATCATCTCTGAGAGGTCCCTCCAATCCTTGTCTATCTTCAGTAGTTCCTCATGTATCCTGCTAGAAACCTCAGCGGCGTCCATGGGGGACGACAGCTCAATATAAATGGCCATGAAGTCCCTTGCTCCCTCTAGCTCCACCCTGGCTGTGAAGTCTTTGAAGGGTATCGATGTATCCCTGAGGACGTTCAGTATCTCCTCTTCAGCGATCCTCGTGAAGTTGTGTAGAACTATCAGCTTGTCCTTCCTGGCGTAGAAGCTGAAAATCGGTAGCTCCGTCTCAAGGATACTGTCGCCATTGCTGACGCATTCGAATAAGTCGGGCGTCACGTATCGGGTCAAATCGTTCCCGAAGGGTGTCGCTATCAACTGGTACCTCTTCCCCGACTCTACGTCCATCAGTGGAAGGGTCTCAGCATCCGATTTCTCTACGAGCCCCTCACTGGTTTCTACTGACTTCTCTTCTGGCACGAACTCGCAGTACATGTTCCTCCAGTCCAGAAAGAAGCATCCAGGAAACTCTATGGAGGGCAGCCCAGAGAAAAGGGTCTCCGTCGAACCGTACGTCACCTTCGGGTAGTTACCTGTCACTTCCCTGATCTTCTCCTTCAAGACACCGGCTGAACGGTCCTGCGTTATGAATCCCTTCAGGTGGAAGGGTTTACCGATCCGAGGGTAGACCTCGTCGAGGAGTGTCGTTACAGTCATGTACGCCACTTGTATATCCGGATAGTTTTCGATGAAGTAGTCCACTTTCTCGTGGTAGGTCATCTCGAGTTCGGGCACCTGTTTTACCAAGGCCGATCTCCGGCTCTGGAACGTGCCTGATAGGAAACCGCTTAGATAGGAGCCTCCCGGTATGTTCCTATAGACGGAGTCTCCGACATCGAAGCAGAACTTATCGCCGTCGTGCGTCGACAGGAACATGAAGCTGAGGCCTGTCTTGGTGAGGTTGTCCCAGATTCCCTTCTTCGGTAGAAGGAATGTTTTGGGCTTCCCCATGCTCCCACTGGTCAAGGCTTTAACGTAGTCCTCAATGGGGTACATCAAGTCTCCAGGATTCGGGTTGGCAAAATATGGCTTGTAGAAGTCATATGTCGTCAAGGGGAGATTCTCCACTGATGAGCCCGATGTGACCCCCATCTTCCTGCCGATGGATGTGCCTTGTATCCTCCTGAATTTCTCCTGAAGTAGATTTTCCTGCTTCCTTGAGACGTTCTTTTCGTGTAGAAATCTTAACGCGTATCGCTTCATCAGCGGCGTGATGGCTCTGTAACCAATTTGGCTCAAGGAATTAAACGTCATTATATCTACATTATTTTAAGTTTAAATTAATAATATGATCGGCAAGCATCTCGAACTTCGAGATCTCTTCGACGCTATGAGTCTCAGGGTAGTACACATTGTATAGCTGGACGTTGCTCCCCTTCAACTCCGGAATTCGCGTTATCAACAATTTATAGACGTCCTCCCAGCCGTGGGTGTGGATGACCCATGAGAGGGTGTAGAGGATTATGTCGCACCTGATCCTGCTCTCCTCAGAGAATTTGATGATCTCCGAGACCAGCAGATCCAACTGTGAGATGTGGTCACCCATCAGGGCCGTGTTGTCCTCGATGGTTTGTATCTTCAACTCCTTAGCTGGGAACATCCTGACGAAATAGAGGTCCCCTTCGTCGAGCCCTCTTGCCATAAGCTCGGACATCGTGATCAGGTCATAGAGGGCGATGAAGATCGTTCGTACTCCTTGTCTCACGTTCTGCTCCACCTTTTCTCGTATCCACTCTTGTTCCTGTTCCCTTGTGTTCTTCTCTACCCTTACTAGGAAGGTGTGGTCTTGGATACGGCTAGGATACTCCTCTGGTGAGCCAGATAGTAAGAACCTCTTCATATCATCGGCCAAATACGAGAATTTTGGGCTGATCATGCCCTGAAATATCACAACCTTTCCACATATGGCGAACAGATCAACGTATATTTGATCCATCATATTGAGCGGAACCGCGATGTTGACACCAAGAAGGAACAGCCAACCAATGATGAAAAGATCTAACGACGCCGAGTACTTGCGCCGTATGAATATTAAGCTTACACTGATCAAGAAAAATGGGCTAAGCGTGACTGTCCAACCGAGCACCTCGGGGCTTGCGACGAAGTAGACTACAATAGGTACTAGGGGGAGCAGAAGCGAGGACACTAGCGCCACACGAGTCTGCCCAATTAGGTCACCGATGCCTGTTATTATGAGGATGAAGCCCGTCATGTAGAAGATGAAAGCCCCCCATAGAATGGGGTTGGCTTCAGCCTCCACCGCGTCCACAACCGTTCTTATCAGAATGTTAATTCCATATAGGAGGAATCCCGTTCCCCATAAGAGATAGAACCGTTTCATGTTTTTTTTATACAGTCTATAAAGAAATGGAAAGAAACTTACTGTGAAGAGTCCATTCAATAATCTGATCAATATCCTGATCTGTGAGGCTGAAGGAAGGAACTGCAGCATCTCTAACATGTCTATATGGTCTTTACTATGTTGCGTATTCTACTTAAAAGTAGAACTAACGTATTTCTGTGAAAATGACCCGGTTTCATGGGAAAAATAAATAATAACTATTCAAGTGTGTATTAGAGGATTCAATTTGTCGAGCGCTCATGACTACAAGCAATTAGCTCTCCGGATACGGCAAGCTATGGAAAAATACCAGTTTAATGAACCCCTCTATGTAGCGGAACCTCTTCTCCAGCTGCCGTCATACCCAAAGGTCGAGGTTCTTGACGATGAGATCATCATCATCGGCGAAGATGGGGATAGGGAGATATGGGATACCGAGGAAGACGAAATCAAGGCGATTGCCATCGCGAGTAATTTAGAACTAGAGCTTAAGGCGATAATGTACGTCAAGTATCATCTGGCAAACTATCTCTCGAAGCTATCGAGAGACCTCAAGGAGTTCAACATCGTGGAAGGGAACATCGACGACATCCTGTACGAAGGTTACAAGAGTCTGAGCAACTGGTTCATAGAGCTGGATGGCATCGACTAGAGAAGACGACTAGCTATCCTCTTTCTCTTCTGTCTTTGTTTTCTTCTTCCCTTTCGGCTTCTCTACGATCTTGAAGTTGAGGAACGTCGTATCAATTGAAACCGTGTTTCCCCGGACGACCATCCTCTTCCTCTCTCCCTTCCTCTTGGGTTTGTAGCCGACTCCTCCGCTCAGAATGATCCTGGACTTTGCTGAACCGTGAACATCGGGGCGCATGGGTATCCCGTCCTTATCGGTGCCACCGGTGAGCTGTAATTTGTGGCCCGCCAGGTCAGCTACCGTGCCATCTATAACCTCCCCGATCCTCCTCCCGACGAGGGGGCCCATCCTGTTGTCCTCTAGCTCGACCTTCTGGCTTTTCCCCGTCTCGGGGTCAGATATTATCAGCACAGGCATTAGCTAAACCGCCCAGAGTATGTCCGTTTTACGTTTCAACTCGGTGAGTTCCCGCAGCACCTCGAGGGCGCCGGCCGTGAGCCGTCCCTGGTACTTCTCCCGGAGCAGCTTTGCATGTTTTTCGGGAACGTCTACAAAGAGGATATCCCTCTCTTTAATATGTCTACCTACAATTGGCTGAGGCATCGATACGGCGACCTCCTTCCCCGCTTCAGCCAGCGAAACCGCCTCCCCAGAGTCCTGGATCTGGGTTACCCGTCCAAGCTTCGTCCCCTCGAGGTTGACCATTATCGTGTTGGGGGTCAAGCTTCCACTCAGGACAAGCACTCCGAAGATCGCGGGCTTGGCCCTCCTGAAGATGAACCCATCCATGATCTCTATCTTCCCGGGCTTGACCAGGGCGTCGAACTCCTTCCGGGCCTTGGCCTCCTTCTCGTCCTCCATCCACCTGACGTACTCGTCCATGAGGTTGTAGATGATGTCATTCATGAAGATGGGGATACGCTGGTCGTGGGCCTCCCGCTCAGCATCGGGGAGGGGCTTCACGTTGAATGCGAGGATCGCCCCGTAGAGGGGCTCCTCATGCTTCACCGACAGGGCCTCCATGACATCCCGCCTCGAGATGTCGCCGATGTCGGCAAGGCGTATGGGGACGTCCCTGGCCTTGAGGCTCTCGGTGATGGCCTCCAGCGAGCCCAGGGTGTCCG
>JAUVYU010000214.1 GCA_030602935.1 Candidatus Bathyarchaeota archaeon
CAAGCTTCCCCAGCTCGATCTCCCCCAGCCCCTCCCGGTGCCCACGGGCGATGTGCTCTATCTCATGGGGGTCGAAGCACATCAGGGTCGAGCAGACCGAGTCAACGGAGACCGGGTTGGTCCCCGCGACGATGACCCCCACCTCCCTGGGCGTGCCAATGAGGGGCCCGTTCCCCTCCATCGCAGTCAGCCCGTCCACAACGATGAGATCGTTCCTGACGACCTTGGCCAGATACGGCAGGATTTCGTCCAGCCTCTTGTGGAGCTGGCTCTTCCTCCTCCTCACGGGCAGCCCGAACAGGTTCTTCATGGACAGGGTCACCCCCACGTGCCCCTCCGTCTTGACCTTGGGTAGATTAACGAAATAGTCGGCGTCAAGGACCGTCCGGGGCAGCTTCAGCTTCTTCCCCGCCACCTCGTGGACCTCGTACTCGTCCCCGCTCAGGTTGAGGAACCCCACCCCCAGCCCGTCGAGAAGGTCAAGCAGCCCCGACTTCTCAGCACGGTTGTCGGCAGTGTCGGAGATGTTATCCGACTCCACGACGGTGACCCTGCCGGCCTTCTCCCCCATGAGCACGATGACCGCCTCGATGACCCTGAAGTCCGTGATAACCATCCCATGGGGGTTCTTCGCGTTGCACAGGTTGGGCTTGACTATCACGTGCTCCCCGCCCTCCAGCCCGGTGCCCCCCAGGAGCTCCACGCTCCTCCTCACCGCCGCGTCGACGTCCCCCCTGGCGTCCACGACGGCGACCCTGTTCTCTCCCATCCCCTAACCCTCAGCCAAGGTGAGTAGCCTGACCACCCTGTCCATCACCCGGAGCATCTCCACCTCGTCCCCCACCGTGAAGCGGGGCCCCTCGGATCCCCCCACCACCGCAGCGAAGTGCTCGTACTGCCTCCTGAACGCCGGATGCCTCAGCCGCGCGACGTCCAGGTACTTCCCCAGCCCGGGCTTGTCCTCGGTCCTATCCCCCCGGGGAGTCCGCACGGTGACCTTGTAGGGGACCTTCATGAGCTCCATGGAGAGGCTTCCCTCAGCCCCCTCAACATCGATGCTGAACCTGGGGATGAGGCTCGTCCAGTTCATTTCGCACTCCACCTCGACCATCCCGGCCCACAGGGAGACGACGAGGTTGTCCACCACCTTGTAGGACCTGGACCATCCAAAGGCATCCCGCACCGAGAGGGGGGAGTCCACGAGGACGTGGACCACCGAGAGGACGTGGGGGAGGATGTCCTCCACGATGGCGTGCCTCTCCTCCAGCCGAAAGTCCGTCTTCGAGCCGTAGCTCCGCAGGTTGTTGTCGAAGCTCAGGGAGAGCTTGGCTATCTTCCCTATCTCACCCGCCTCAAGGATCTTCTTCGCCGTCTCCAGGGCGGGAGTGAAGCCGTAGTTGTGGAAGGGCATCACCACTGACCCCCCATCCCCCTGGGCCTCCATGATACGCTCGCAGCCCTCGACGCTCCTGGAGAGGGGCTTCTCGCAGAGAACGTGCTTCCCTGCCTCCAGGGCCTCAACGACCATGTCCTCGTGGAAACGGGGCGGGGTGTTGATGGCCACAGCGTCTACGTCGGGGTCCGCGAGAAACTCTCCGTACTCCAGGTATCCCCTCGCCGCCCCGCACTTGCCCCTGACCGCCTCCATCCGGGACTTGTCCATGTCCGCCACGGCGGCCACCGAGACCCCCTTAACAACCTCTATCGCCCTGAGGTGGAACATGGTGGTAACCCTGCCGCAGCCCACGATACCTAGACGGAGCATTTCAAGACAGAGAGGGCTCCAGCGATTAAATGTCTACCGTTTCCAGCCTAGGGCTGGGTGACCTCCCCCAGCCTCTCCACGAGGCCCACCTGGAGCCGGATGTACTCCCCGTCGCCGATCCAGCCCTCACGCCTCATCTCCACGAGCCCCGCCATGATCCGGTCCATCGCCCCCCGGCTCCTGAAGACATTGAGCCCCTCCTCCCTCCCCCTATAGGCATCGGAGATCTCCCCCTTCCGTCCCAGGGACTTCACCGCTCTCTCCAGATGCCTGTCCAGGAAGAGCCCCCGGGGCCTGATGAGTGTGTTCATCTTCCCCTCCAGGTTCTCCGCCAGCATCCTCCTCAACCTGTTGAAGAGGCCCTGAGCCGCCCCCACCACCACGGGGGGATGGAAGTCGAACCTGCTCTCGCCGAACCTGAAGACGTAGAAGGGGACGTGGATCTCAGCCTCCTCGGCGTCCAGATTAACCTGGACCCTCAACAGTGACTCCGTCCGCCCCCGCTTCTTCTTGATGAGGGAGTCCATCATCCGTGAGATGACGTTGGCCTCTCGCTCTATCTTCGCGCGTAGGTCAAGCCAAACTTGGACTTCCTTCTTGACCCTAGACTTTTCCTCTTCGATCGCCTTCTCTTTATCGTGGAGTTCGGAAGCCACATCGTCCTTGACCTCTTTAACCTCCACTCTGTGATCAGCCTCGAGTTCTTTGATTGCATCCTCCATCTCCCTGAGCTTCGACATAAGCTCTGCTAAGGTCTCCTTATACTCCCTTATGTCTTTAGAGTTCCCTTCCCTCCTCAGCCTCTCCAACCGGTTTTGCATCCGGGTGAATCGCCTCCTCCGCTTCGTCCTTTTCTCCCGGAGGGGCCCCACCTTCTTCCCGAAGGAGGCCTTCATCTTATCTAAGTCCTTCTTGAGGGCCCTCTCCAGCCTGGCCCTCTTTCTGTTCACCAGAGTCTCAAGCTTCGCCACAGCCTTGGCGCTAGAGTCCCGGACGTTCTCTACTTCCTCATCTAGAACCTTCATGACGACGTTCAAGGCTTTCCCTAACCCTGCCTTGGCTTTGGATAGAGTCCTCACGTCCCTGTCGATATCCTTCCCGATGGAGTCCAGTTGGCTGAAAATGGTTCTGACATCCCGGGGTTTCAGCGTGGGCTGGAAGACCTTGGAGCCGTCATACTCCTTGAACTCCTG
>JAUVYU010000160.1 GCA_030602935.1 Candidatus Bathyarchaeota archaeon
CACGGGGTAGTTGGCCAGGTTTATCGTGTAGTAGTCCCTGAAGTCGGCCTCCAGGTCCTTCATCAATTCAGTCTCCAGTGCCTCCGGGATCTCCGACTTCACCCAGTGAGTCGCCCCCAGCGGTGTTGCCACCACCTCACCGTCTTTGACCACCACCTCGCCGCCCTTGATAGTGTAAGCGGCTTTGGCGAAGGCCTTCTCCAGCTCCTTGTACATGGAGGGCCTCCACGTGCTCGGATCGATGTCGTAGACTGAGACATCGGCATCCGCCCCCATCCCCAGGTGGCCCTTGTGGTCCATCCCCAGGGCCTTGGCAGTGGCCGCCCGGGTCACGGTGGCGAGTTCGTTGAAGTCGTACTCGCGGTAGATGTTTGCGAGGGTGGTCCTCCTCATCACCGACTTGTTCATCTCCAGCATGGTCTCTGTCCGGGCCTTCCGGCTCATGAGCCATGAGATGACTTTGGGGTAGTAGATCATGGGGCCCCCGTTGGGGTGGTCCGTCGTCATGTAGACCCTCCAGGGGTCGTAGACGAGGAGGGCCAGCTCCAGCCCTATGGCCCACTGGATGGCGTTCGCCGGATTACCCTTCTTGAATGTGTAGGGGACCACGCCGGCCCCGGCCTCCATCTCGACGTCGCTGTTCACCCACTTGTTCCCCGTCATGTTGTGGAGCCTGAACTGCCAGGGACCGTCCCCGGTCATCGTCGTAGTGTCCGTGAAGATGACCTGGCCTAGGTCCATCGTGACGTTCTCGTTGGCGTTCACGTACTTGGCGAGCTTTGATGCCCCCGATTTAACGTTCATCCAGTTTTCCCCGTCGAGGGAGTTGAACTGGGCGTGGACGATGTGCACGTTGGCCTCCCTCCCTTTCGCGGCCTTGATCCCCTTCACCGCCTCCAGGGTCTCAATGGTGGTCTCGTAGTTCCCCGGGACACCCAGGTTGTTGCAGTGGAGGTGGATGGTGTGCGGCAATCCCAGCTCCTCGTTTGCCCTCGCCAGGCTGGTGACTATCTGCCTCGGGGAGACCTCGTAGTTGTAGACAAGGTCGTCGAGGCCTCCGACGTTCCTCCCCCACTTCCAGTTCTCGACGCCCCCAGGGTTCACGATCTTCACCGCGTAGCCCCGGGTCGCCCAGAGCAACCAAGCGATGAACGCCTTCAGCTTCTCCATGTCCCCCTCCTTCACATACTTGAGGGTGAAGTGGTTGTTCCCCAGCAGGGTGAACCCCGCCTTGTCGATGATGGGGATGTCGTTGAGCTCCTCGTGGACGTGCCTCGCCCCCAGGGGCGGCATCGCCGCCTCCATCACCGACGTGTACCCCATCTGGGCGTACCTGTACCCAGTCACGAACGTCGAGGGGCAGCTGTATCCTACCCCCGACCTCGTGTACCTCGTCTTGGGTACGACGTCCTTCCTGTGGTCCTCGGGGCGGAGCAGCCGCCCTATGTTGATCTTGGAGCCCGCGATGTGACTGTGGATGTCGACCCCCCCCGGCATCACGACCTTCCCGGAGGCGTCGACGGTCTTCGCGTCCCGTCCCTTGACCTCCTCGACGACCTTGCCTCCGCTGAGGAAGACGTCCATCTTGTCCCCCTTCACGCCGTTCAGCGGGTCGTAGACGTATCCGCCCTTAACGATGAGGTCGCCCATCATCCCACCTCCCCCTTGAGGGCCCTGACCCTCTCGATGATCGCCTCCAGGACTGCCTCGTCAGAGAGCAGCCCTTCCTCGGGCTCCACGACCTTGCTCAGCCTCAACGCGACGCCGTCCATCCTGTAGGCCGTGCCCTCAGCCTCGACCCCGGCTGTCGCCACGGGGATGGCCACCCTGCTCAGCATCGTGGTCGGTGTGACCTTCTGGTCCAGAGTGACCAGCGGTATCTTCGCGAGGTGCCTCACCGCCTCAGCGGGGAACGTCGCCGCGGGGTCCGATGCTATGACTATCGCGGCGTCAGCCTCCTCCTTCGCCAGCAGGTCGACCGAGGTGTACTCCCCCGGGTTGTAGCGGGGGTATCCCCTGGCGAAGTCTACGGCGTAGGGGTAGCCTGTCTGCCAGGTGGTGACGGAGTTGGCGCCTGCGACGTTGTAGTGGCCCCTCATGGGGGTCAGCAGGAACTTGGTGTGGTGGTTGAGCTCCGTGACCAGCCCGACGGCGGCGTCGATGTTCATGTGCCGGCCGTCGCTCTGGGTGAGGCCCAGCCCGAAGAAGACGATCCCCATCTTGGCCCCTTTCATCCTCCGCGCGAGCTCCATTATGCGCTTCCTGGGCATCCCGGAGACGGATTCGGCCTTGATCTTCACCCTACGCACGGCAGCCCTCAACGCCAGCAGGAGCTCAAAGTCCCCTCCCTGGTCGACCTTGATGAACTCGTCCGCGACCCTGGCCATGCGGGTCGTCCTGACGTCCACGGCGACGATGTAGCGCCCCTTCCTTCCCTCGGGCACGTACATCCCCTTCGGCATCGCGGAGTACCTGATCAGGTGGCGGAGGTGCGACTCCGTGGGGTTGGAGCCCCAGAAGACGACGAGGTCTGCCCTGTTCTTCACCTCGCCCAGGGTGGTCTTGGACTCCCCCACCTGCTGAAGCGCGAGGATGGTGGGCCCATGGCAGACCGAGGAGGTGTTATCCACCACGCCGCCCAGGACCTCAGCCAGCTCCACGGCCTTCCCGATGGCCCCACAGTCCGTCGAGCTGAGGCCGTAGACAAGGGGCCTCTTGGCATCAGCGAGTATCCCCGCGGCCTCCTCGATGGCCCTCTCAAGGGAGACCTTCTTACCGTCAATGGCGGGCTCTCGTAGCCTGTTCTCGCCGTGATTCATGAACTTTGAACGTGAGATTGCACAGGCGTTCTTCACACCTACTATCTCGCCTCCCTCGACGGTCACCTCGAGGTCGTCGCACAGGCACCCGCAGAAGGGGCACACGACGTCGGAGTGCTCTACCATCAGGCCCCCCTCCTGAACCCGTCGATGATGTCCCCCAGAGAGGGAACATCCTCGCTGCTTGGCTCTATCTCGGCCTCCACCCCCTTGTAGAGGGGCATCCCCGTCCCCGAGGTGGCGGCCCCGAATAACTGGTTAGCCCAGGGACCATAAGGGAAGAATGCGAGCCCCTCCTCAAGCCCCTCAGACCTCTTTGTGTAGACCACGACAGCCCCGTGGGGCGTGGTGACCTTCACCGTCCCGCCTTCATCGATCCCGAGGGCTAAAACATCAGGTGGACTCAGCTCGATTAGGGAGGTGCTCTTAGCGTATCTCTCAGAGGTCTTCCCCTCCTCGAGTCCGGCTCCCTGCTCAGCCATACGCCCGCTGATGATCGTCACATCGATCTTGGGCATAGTATAATTCCTCTAATCTCTTTGGAGCGATTAGAACTTAAGATTTGTCTGACTCAAGAGGGAAAAAAGGAGAGGATAATAAGCCTCTTCTCATTCGCAGGATTTCTTCAGTATGCCGCTGTTGATCTCCCCGCGCGTGAACGTGGCCCCCGTCTTGGCGCAGGTAATGGTGATCACCGCCGGGGCGAAGAGGGCCGGATCGATCTGGGTGAAGTCAAAGTCGGCCACCTTGTAGATCTCGTAAGAGGTCTTCCCATAGTCCTTGCAGTTGGTTGAGAGGGCCTTCTCCACCAGCTCCCTCAGGACGTCCTCCTCCTCGTCGAC
>JAUVYU010000059.1 GCA_030602935.1 Candidatus Bathyarchaeota archaeon
TCATCCCACTCCCCGTATGACCCGAATCCCCCGAAGCCACCCCAGCCACCGAACATCACGAAGCCCCCGCCCTTCTTCACGTATTTCTCAAGGGCCTTTAGCTGTCCTTCTGAGAACTGGGTATGCCAGACCTCGCTGAAGATGACAGTATCGTATTCCCTGAAGGCGAGATCAATGGAAATGTAGCTGCCAGATTCCGAGGGGGCGATGTGGGTGACGCTGAAGTCGACAACGCTGCAGCCCTCCAGGGCCTCTATTATGAACACGTTCGCGTCCACCCACACTCCAGGCTTAGCTTCGTAGAAGTCGTTCCCGAGATAGAGGACGTCTACGGACCTGCCACCAAATCCTTTGGAGGCATACGCTCCGGAGATGGGAACGACAGAAAACACGATCACTGATACCAGGATTAAGGCCAAAGGGCTCCGCGCATTTTTCAACGTCACACCACCAACGAGATGAAAAGTTATACTGCATGAATTGTTAGTAGGGAGATATAATAAACCCAATCTATACCAGGACTCGTCAGGTCAAGAGGGTTGGAACCAGCGCTCCAGGGTCACCCTGCCCTTGGACTTCTTAGTGCCCCTCTCTATCTTCTCGACGGCCTTGACGACGCGGTCCCTGCTGAAGGAGCGCTCCCCGCAGAGGAAGGCGATAATCCCCGCCCGGTCCGGCGCCCCCCACTCCAGCGTGTAGTCGTCGGTGGTCCGGGGGTTGAGGAAGAGATCCCTAATCTCGTCGATGGGGTGGGGGAACTCTGCGTTCTTGATATGGGGCAGCGCCCCCTCGATGTTGCCATGCTCCCTAACGAGCTTGAGGGCGGTCTTGGGGCCGATCCCCTTGATCCCGTCGGGGTTGTAGTCTGTGCCCACCAGAATGCCGACGTCGATGAGCTGCTCCCGGGTTAGCTCCGTCTCCTGGAGGAACCGCTCAAGCTCAAGCAGCTCCGGCTCGATCTTGATGTAGACGTTCTTCCGGGGGAGCTTCCTCCGCCCCGTGATGGAGAGGTTACGCAGCAGCCGGGGCGCCCCGAACATCAGGCAGTCAAAGTCTTGGCTCGCGGAAGCCCAGACATCCCCCTTCAGGGCCATGTAAGACGACTGGGCCTCCCCCTCCCCGGGCGCCTGCACCCACGGGACGCCCATCAACGTGAGCAGCCTCTTCGCGTCAGCGACGATATCAGTCGTGGCGGAGACTGACGCCTGCCCGTACCTCCGGGTCTCCTCGGGCCTCCCCTCCTTCACGGCGGCCTCGTACTTCCGCCGGGTCTGCCTGCGGACCTGCTGCCTCTTCCTGATGACCTTCCTCTTGAATGTGTGGGGCACCCCGTCGAAGACGTACGCTATGCGGACGCCTGCCTCGATGAGGTTGGAGTTCCTGTAGATGAGGCCGCTGAGGTGGCTCGTCACCCGGCCCTGGCTGTCCTTCAAGGGCTCCCCCGTGCGTCCCCTGATGCTGGCTAGAAACTGGTAGAGGATGTTGTGTCCGTCGAAAGCGACTTGGCGTCCAGCGAGGTCCTCGATGGCAACCTTCTTGGCCTCCAGGAGGCCTCCGAGTTTGACTCCCAATTCTCAACCCTTGGTGAGCTCTGCCTTCCGCTTCCCCCGGGGCATCGTGTAGACCATGATGAGGGTCTGGAGCTCCATGATCATGAGAATCTCCTCGAAGGCTCCCTCCTCAATGCCGCTGTGCATATTGTGGACCGACTTGTAGAGGTCGTCCACGTAGAGGGCCCCGTTCCTGCCCAGGGCGTCCACGACGGTCGTTGTAACCAGGCGCTCGTTCACACTCATCACCTACGCTATGGCCATCGGAGGCTTCTCGCGCACGCTCATGGTCTTGGTTATGTCGGCGTACCACCGCTCCATGTCGGGGGTGATGGAGGGAAATGTATCAGCCAATGCGTCCTCGAAGTCCTGCAGGGTCACGACGCTGGACTCGGTGTCCCGCCTCAACGCGTGGATGGCCGCCTCACGCACCACCGACTCGATGTCGGCACCGGAGTAGTCCACCATCCTACTGGCGAGGTCCGTGATCGACACGGAGTCGTCCAGAGGCACGTCCTTGGTCTTGACCTCCAGTATCTTGAGGCGCGCCTCCTCAGTTGGCGCCGGGACGTAGACCCGCCTGTCGAACCTCCCCGGGCGGAGGACGGCGGGGTCGATGAGGTCAGGCCTGTTAGTAGCGGCGATGACGAGGACGTTCTGCAGGGTCAGGAGTCCATCGATCTCCGTGAGGAGTTGGCTGATCACCCGCTCCGTGACCCTGGAGTCCCCGCCTGCCCCCCTGCTTGGCACCAGCGCGTCGAACTCGTCGAAGAAGATGATGGAGGGCGCCGCCATGCGGGCCTTCCTGAATATCTCCCTGATGGCCTTCTCGGACTCCCCCACCCACTTGCTGAATACCTCTGGTCCCCTGATGGAGATGAAGTTGGCCTCTGACTCGGTTGCCACAGCCCTTGCAAGGAGGGTCTTCCCGCAGCCAGGGGGTCCGTAGAGGAGTATCCCCTTGGGCGGTGTGATGCCGAGGCGCTTGAACATCTCCGGGTTCTTGAGAGGCCACTCCACGGCCTCCTTGAGGCTCTGCTTGACCTCCTCCAAGCCGCCCACCTCGTCCCACGGGACGTTCGGAGCCTCGATGTAGACCTCACGCATAGCGGTAGGCGTGACCTCGCGGAAGGCATCTAGGATGTCCTGGTTCGTGACCTCCATCTTGTCCAGGACTTCGTGGGGTATTCTCTTATCCTCGAGGTCGATCTGGGGCAGGTACCTGCGGAGGGCCTTCATGGCGGCCTCCCTGCACAGGGCCTCAAGATCCGCGCCCGTGTATCCATGGGTTATATCTTTGATCTGTTTCAGCTCCACGTCTTCAGCGAGGGGCATCCCTCGGGTGTGGATCTGGAGGATCTCAAAGCGACCATCCCTGTCTGGGATGCCTATCTCGACCTCCCTGTCAAACCTACCCGGCCTCCTTAATGCTGGGTCGATCGCGTCAGGCCTATTGGTGGCCCCGATGACGATGACGTTTCCCCTACCCTTGAGGCCGTCCATGGAGGCCAGGAGCTGGGCGACCACCCTGCGCTCGACCTCGCCTGTGACCTCGCTCCTCTTTGGGGCGATGGCGTCGATCTCGTCTATGAAAAGGATGCTGGGAGCGTTCTTCTCGGCGTCCTCGAACATCTTCCTCATCCGTGCCTCGGACTCGCCGTAGAACTTACTCATGATCTCGGGGCCGTTGATGGCGTAGAAGTTGGCGTCCGACTCGTTGGCCACGGCCCTCGCGAGGAGTGTCTTGCCCCCGCCGGGCGGCCCGTGGAGGAGGACCCCTTTGGGCGGGTCGATCCCCAGCCTCTGGAAGATCTCGGGGTGCCTCAGGGGCAGCTCCACCATCTCTCGGATACGCCGAATCTCCTCGCCCAACCCGCCGATGTCCTCGTAGGTGGTCCTGCTTGGCATCTCCATCTCTGGGACCGGCTCGCTCATGATCGAGATCTCCGTGGTCGGGGAGATCTTCACTATCCCGTTGGGCCTCGTGTTGACGACGAGGAAGGGAACAGAGTGGCCCAGCATCATGATGAGGAGCGTGTCTCCCCTCGTGGCAGGCCTGTCGATAAGACGGTCCTTGACGAACCTGACGAAGTCGCTGTCGACGCTAATACGGATATCGACGGGAGCCAGCTTGAGGGCGACGGCGTACTCTGCCTCAGCCTTCCTCACCGAGACGAACTCATTTATAGACGCACCAGAGTTCTTCCGAATGAAGCCATCTATCCTGAGGAGCCCCTGCCCCTGGTCCTCGGGGTAGGCCGGCCAGGCCTTGGCGGCTGTCTCCTTCTTACCCTTAATCTCGATGACATCCCCAACGGTTACGCCGAGGGACTTCATGGTCTCAGAGTCTATTCGGGCTATACTCCTCCCCACGTCCCTCTGCTGCTTTGCTTCAGATACCTTCAACTGCACGGAGGCCAAAGTGGAATCCACCCTTGATAATCCAAAAAGAAGGGGAACTTGCAGCTAATAAACCTTAGTCTGTGAATTTCGCACCCTTTCCGGACACACATCTAAATAACACCGCATTCCGAGGCGAGGAGTTCTGCCGTCTCCGGCGTCAGGTTCACGGTGTCCAGCACGGTGTATCTATCCGGCCTTATCTCCCTTGCCTTCACGAGTGCCTCCACGACGGTGGATTTTCCCACACCAAGCTCTTCAGCCGTCGTCGGCGCCCCGATTATCCTCAGGCTCTCCTTCAGCTCACGCCAGTCGAGACCGTGGAGCTTCGCCATCATGATCGCGCCCACCCCGCACTGCTCGCCGTGGAGGGCCGCCCCGGGCACGAGTACATCGAGGGTGTGGCTGAAGAGGTGCTCAGATCCGCTGCAGGGTCTGCTGCTGCCGGCTATGCTCATCGCGACACCGCAGCTCACGAGGGCCTCCAGAAGCGTCCTGTAGCCCTCCTCGAGGCGCTCCCTGATGAGGAGGGCGTTCCTCATGATGAGGTTGGAGCTCATGAGGGCAAGGCTCGCGGCGTACTCGCCGTAGTACTCACCGTTCACGTCGTGGCCCAGCCTCCAGTCCTGGACGGAGACGGCCTTCCCGACTATGTCACCGCAACCGCTGGCAGTGAACCTGTAGGGGGACTCCTCGATGATGTTCGAGTCCGCGAGGACGGCTATAGGGGACTTGGCCTTAACTGAATAGGGCTTATCAAAGCCCTTGATGGATGCGGAGCTGCTCGCTATGCCGTCATGGGAGGCCGTTGTGGGGACGCTTATGAAGAAGGCGCCGCATTTGAAGGCGCTTAGTTTAGCGACGTCTATCGTCCGCCCTCCTCCAACGCCCAGAATGGCGTCAGCCCCCATAACCTCGGCCTCCTTCCTGATCCTATCCACTGTGGGCAGATCCGCCGCTGAACAGTACGTCAGCTCGACGCTGAACCCCTCATTCATCAGGATCGCCTTGGTCCTTCCCCCTGCTATCTCGTACGTCCTCTTACCGGTCACAATGAGGGGCCTCTCGATGGCTAGCTCTCCACATATGTCGCCTATTGAATCGACTACGCCCTGTCCGACAAGCACTATGCGGGGCAGATCGATCCTGTGGACGTGGTTCAACTCGCACCAGCTTGTTAAGCACTAGGCATCATGATAATAAGCTTTTTTCGTTGCCTACACACGGGGAAAATATTGAAACATATCGCTTTTTTAAGCCCAAGAAAGGTTTTTAAAGGAGACATTTTTATCTTACTTGGTTTTCCTTTCTAGGATTACTATCATTCACAGCCAATCTGAGGATATTGAGATGGAAAATACGATAGGTGAATACAAGGGGACTACTACGGTTGCGGCTGTCTGTAACGATGGCGTCATCATGGCAACTGACACAAGGGCTACCATGGGCAACTACGTAGCTAGCAAACACGCCAAGAAGGTGTACCAGATCACGGACCAGCTGGCGATGACAATCGCCGGAGGGGTGGCCGCGGCGCAGAGGGTCGTCGACATCCTCAAGGTGAACGCCAAGCTCTACTACCTCGAGAAGGGTAGGCCCATGCCCGTGGCGGCGGCCGCGATGCTCGTCTCCAACATCCTGTTCTCAAACAGGGCGGTGGGGGCTCCCCTTCCGCTCCAGGCCCTCATAGGGGGCATGGATCTGACTGGCCCCCACGTCTTCAACCTGGACCCCTCCGGAAGCCTCACCGAGGAGAAGATGGTCTCCACCGGCTCAGGCTCCCCGTTCGCCTATGGAGTCCTCGAGGACAGATACAAGGAGGACAGCACAGTCGCGGAAATGGCGCCCATCGTAGTCAAGGCGGTGGACTCCGCAATGAAGCGGGACGTCGCCAGCGGTGACAACTTCAACGTCGCCGTGATAACCTCAGA
>JAUVYU010000183.1 GCA_030602935.1 Candidatus Bathyarchaeota archaeon
AGGTACTCCACCGCGGCGACCAGGTTCTTCGTCGTCTCCAGGCCGTCGAGCTCCCTCATCAGCTTCCGCGCCTCATCGACATCCTCGGGGGTCCCCCCCAAGGGCGAGAGAGGGTCTGGAGCGATGGCCAGGAATCCCTCCAGAGCGAACCGCCTGGCGACGTCTTCAATGTGGGGGACAAGCCCCCAGACCTCGGGGATGACGACCACCCCAGGCAGCTTTTCATCCCCTTTAGGCCTAGCAAAATGTGCGTGAACATCGCCCGTCTCACCGGGATACTTAATATCCTCCACATACAGGCGGGGGTCTTCCTTTGGAACACGAGCACCCATCTAGAACATACCTCAATTGTCCTGAGGGTTAATCTTCTTATAATCATTGCCCCATGCACGCACGCCGGAGCAGCCCTCAGCATTGCCTGCGGGAGCCCCTCATTCTGCGCGCATCATCCATCTTTCACTGACAGTACTTCGCACTCTCCTCGGGAGGCCTAATGTCCTTGAAGAGGACATACATGAAACCCAGAGAGAGGAACTGGAAGAAAGCCGCGGCGTAGAACGGGAGAGAGATCGACACATACTGCAAGCTGTACCCAGTCAGCAGCGGCGCCCCGGCCGCGGTGAACCTGCTAACCACAGTGACCACCCCGGCGGCGGAGGCCCTCCTCCGGCTCCCGATCATCCCCATCAGGTAGGACTGGCGGAGGGGAACGTCGATCATCGAGAACAGCGACATGAACCCCCTCGTCAGGGCGACGGCCGTGTAACCCGGCAGGACGGGGGTCAGCGCGTTGACGAAGACGACCGGGACCCTCGAGATGACGATGGCCTTAATCACCCCAACCCTCTCGGCTATCCTCAGGCCCAGGAAGTAAGAGAAAGCGGCCAGGAAGCGAGAAGCCCCGAAGAAGGTGCCGATCGCCCCCGGGCCAACACCGAACTTGAGGTAGAACCAGTAGGAGACGAAGTTCCCGAGGAAAGAGCCGCCGATCATATCCAGCGCGACGACCGCTGACCACTTCAGGAGGATCCCACTATCGTCCACTTCGGTCGCCTCGGCATCCTCGACCCCGTCGACGGAACCGCTTCTGGGAACGGTCTCCTCGATGAGAGTGAAGCACGCAAACGTGATGATGCCGGTGACAGAGAACACGGCGAAGAGGGGCCTGTACGAGATGAGCTCCGGGACCCCCCAGGACTGAAGGAGCTCCGGAAGCCCCGCGACGAGGGAGCCGAGGACCCCCGCCATGGTCCCCAGGAAGGAGTTGATGCTGAACGCCTTCGTCCTGTCCCCGTCTGAGACTTTCTCTGTCAGGATAGCCTGCTCCGCCGGCGTGTAGGGAAGCCTGCCCCCAATGCTAGCCAGCACAGCGGTGACCAACAGAACCCCCAGGTCCTGGGTGAACGTGTAGACGGCGCCGCCTACGACCATCAACCCCGCCGAGAAGAGGATAACGGGCTTCCTCCCATAGCGGTCCGCTATCACCCCCTCCAGGAAGCTCCGGACCGCCGAGAACAGGGACATCCCCGTGAAGACCAGCCCCAGCGTCACGGCGGAGGCCCCCAGCTTGCTCAGGTAGATTGTGAAGCTGACCGTGAGGATTGCAACGCTGAAGCTGCGGATCCCACGCGTGAAGACAAGGATCTTAGCATCCCTGTTGAGAACATTGAGCATCGAAAGCCTACCGAACATACGCTTCTCTCACATGACCTGCCTATTCCAGCGCGCGCATGAATATTAGCCAATCCCTTCCCCACTTTTTCTCGTACGTTTTTTTAACTGTAATATACCCTGTAGAATGGTGCAATAAGACAAGGAGAGGCGAGGAATAATCTTTAATTTTAAACTTGGTTTGAGGGCTAAGAAGAGTGATACTGAGTCATGGGTGTTACGTGACAGATGGCTCATCATCATTGTGTTGATAATAGCGGGTATAACCCTCTGGAACTCCAGGGTCGATCTCTTTCCGGATAGATTTCCGATCGAATACTCAAACTATGGATTTACGTTCCGACACCCCAAAGACACTGACAGCTTCTGGGAAGTCGGCCTCGACAACGAGAACGTCTTCGACTACACCGGCACGATTCGCCCCAGCGAGGACAGGGGGATGGTGGGCTACAGCCGGAAGGGCCAGGAGGTGGCGATCACTTGGTCGGCCATGGAGCAGGTGCCCACCCTCGGGGAGATACTCGAGGTATACTACAACTCGGTCATCGTGAATAGCGAGAGACGAGACAGGGAGATCACGATCACCAGGGGAGAGCTTGAAACCGGGGAGGTCAACGGACACACGACAGCCCTACAGTTCCACACGCTAGAGATCATGATGCCCGGCTCCTCCGAACCCCTCTACGCTGAGGGCTACGTCAGCGGCTGGTACTGCCAGAGCACAGGCAGGGTTTTCTTCGGATACGTATTTCAGTGGAACACGGGTCAGCCACCAGACCAGACTGAGGTACAAGCTCTGGCTCGGCTCAACACATTCCTGAAGACCCTGAGATGCCATGGTTAACGGCAGGCAATCCGACCGCGCGCGCTAGGTTATATGCGCTCGTCCACCTTCCCCGAGCCTCTCCCGATGAACTGGTCTCTCAGGTCCCTGCCTATGGGACACGCCCTCTGACAGGCCTGGCACATCCTCCACGTGTTCTCCGTCACCATGGGGCTGTGCTCCATGTATATGTCACGGAACTTGCCGATCCTCTCCTCCATGGGCATCCCCAGGAGACACCTGTCCGGGTCCACGACATACGGCGTCAGGGCCCCGACTGGGCAGGCCTTCACGCATTCATCGCATTCTCCGCAGAGGTCGCCGCAAGCATCGTTGTCGGGGACCAGCGGTGCGTCGGTCACGATGCTCCTGTACCTGACCCAAGGACCGTAGGTGGGGTTGATTATGAGGCTGTTCTTCCCGTAGTGGCCGAGGCCAGCCTGTTCGGCCATGCGCTTCTTCGAGAGGAGATTCGCCTCAAGGACTGCCTTGTAGCCTTCACGGTTGAGGTACCTCTCTAGGCGGCGGGCGTAGAGCCGCCCCCTCCACTCGTCCGGGTACTCGTGGTGGTCCCGGACCCGTATCACCAGGTCGTAGAGGTCATCCCAGACGCGGGCCCCCAGGATGATGACGCTCCTCGCGTCCTCCATGTAGTCGGTCGCCTTCTTGGTCCAGGTCTTGAAGTCCCTGTGAGCGATGAAGTGGCTCGGGACATTGTCCAGGATCTCCGCGGAGATGACCCCTACGAGGTCGAACCC
>JAUVYU010000157.1 GCA_030602935.1 Candidatus Bathyarchaeota archaeon
AGCTGGCCCTCAATTCCGGCCTCTACGACATCTTGGACCACTATGAGGAGGCCGTGGAGAAGATCCGGAACCTGAAGAAGGTCCTCGGCGACCCACCGGTGAGCTACCTCAACGGGGTCATGACCTTCCTGGAGCTCGTCGCCAAGAGCAGCAAGGACAAGTACGTGGCCCTATACCACAGGGATCGCAGGGGCGTCAACACCCTCGACTACAGATGCCTGGACCCCGCCCTGGCCATCAAGCCCATCGTCGAGGAGGCCAAGGGGGCGATGATAATGTCCGGCACACTCTCACCCCTTGACCTCTTCGCGGAGATCATCGGCCTAGAGGACGCCGTGAAGAAGGCATATCCCCCGATCCAGAACACCGAGAAGATAAGGACCGTCATAGACCCAACGGTCACCTCGACCTATCGGGAGAGGAGCGACGAGATGATCCTACGCATCGGGCGGAGCATCGCCTCGAAGATTGAAGGGGTCCCCCACGGCGCCCTCATCTTCTTCCCCCAGAAGAGGTTCATGCACACCTGCCTCGACGCATGGGGCGTAAACGGTGTCATCAAAACGAGCCGCGGCAGACTCCAGCTGGGAGGGAAGAGCCTCTACATCGAGGGGAGCACCGCAAGCTCCAACACGGACGTGGTGGTGAGGTACAAGCGCTCGGCCGTCTCGGGGAAGGGGGCCGTGCTCTGCTGCGTCTTCAGGGGGCGCAACTCTGAGGGGTCCAACTTCCCCGACCGCCAGGCACGGGGCATCTTCCTTGTAGGTGTTCCCTTCGCCAACTACGGTGACCCCCTGGTGAGGGCGCAGATAAACTACTACGACAGGCGTGATTCGGGGATGGGCCAGAGGTGGTACACGATGGACGCCTTCCGGGCGGCGAACCAGGCCATCGGGAGGGGAATAAGGGGCAAGGAGGACTGGTGCCACTACTGGCTCCTCGACAGGAGGTATGCCAGAAACGTGGACCTGATCTCAGCATGGGCGATCGGGGATGACCCCGAGATCCTGGGGTCGGAGGCCTAGTCCTCCGGCCAGATGACGTCCTGCAGCTGGAGTATCCTTTCCTCCTCGTCAATGAATGTGCCGTCGATGTACAGGTAGCTAGTGCCCTCGGACCTCACCAGCCCCGCCTCCGTGGAGACCCAGACGTACTGGTCCGTGACGGTCGTCCAGTTCTCGCCCAGCCTGTTCAGCTCGTCCAAGTCGGTGATGTGGACCTTGGCGCACGGGTAGGTCTCACCCCTCGCCACACGGGTCTCGAAGCCCACGACCTTACCGGTCTCCAGGAGGATCCCCGTCATCTCGAGGTCGTTAACGGTGAGGTTGTATCCCACCCTGAGGGACCACGCCTTCCCCTCCGTGAGGGGGTAGTCCCAGTCGGGGAGGGGGCTATGATAGGTCAGGCTTACGTTGCCGTACTCCCAGCTCAGCAGCTCCCCCTCCTCGTTGTAGTGGTACGTGGTCACGCGGTCGGGGCGCTCTATCACGCTCTCGTCCTCGGCTGTCCTCACCCACCAGATGCTCTCCTCCTCGCCGTCCACCGTCTCGTAGTAGAGCTTCATGGTGCCCACGGGGAGGTCGGGCTCCGTGATGTTGTACTCCGGCTCATCGGGTTCCTCGACGAGGGGGATCCAGATGGATGAGATCTCCCCGGCGAGGTTGAGGACCAGCCCGTGGTTGTCCTCCACGTAGGAGTATGGTTCCATCATGAATGAGAGGTCGCCGAAGGCGGCGACGGTGCCGTTCCCCTTGGTGATCACCGAGATCGGCGCGTAGACGCCCGCCCTCTCGGCCACCGAGGAGTAGGTGTCAGAGGTGGTCCAGGCGGAGTCGCTGTCCGTGGAGTGGAGGTAGGTCGCCGTGAAGAGCACCATGGAGTCGAGTCCTTCGGTCAGGTTGTTGTCGCCGAACTCCCGGATGTAGATGTTCCTGTAGAGGCCGTAGTTATCCTCCATGTTGTAGAGGTAGCCCTTCCCGAAACTGAGGCCCCACCTGTGCGCCAGAGAGTTTATGGGGCCCAGCGGGGAGGTCGACTGCGAGTACTCGGCGGCGGGGTCGTAGAACAACAGCAGCATCCGCCCCTGGTTCACGAAGTCATCTATGGCGCGGAACTCCTCCAGCGAGTAACCCTGGGTGGGCGCAGCGACGATGAGGCAGGAAGAGGCGTCCAGGGCACCCTCGACCTCCTCCCATGTGTCCCCGTAACCGAGGTACACCCCTCTCATCGCCAGCTCGGCGGAGAGAAGGTCGAAGACCCAGGAGGAGACGCCGTTCCCGTGGGATAGATCCACTATGACCTGCCCCTTGGTGAAGACCGTCTCAGGGTCGCCGTCTGCTGTGGGGACCGTCGAGACCTGGGAGGCTTGGTATGCCATGGGGGGCAGGTAGAGGTAGTAGACGGCGGGGGGCGGGTTCAGCTCGTTGAGGGTTGCGAGGGTCAGGTCCCTCCAGTTGACCGCCGTCCCGTTGAAGTATGTCTCGAGTCCATCGGCCTCGCCATCCACCTCGACGTCCACGACCTCGTACTCCTCAAGCCCCGCCAGGGACGCAGCGTGGTCCAAGGCCTTCTGGAAGCCCCCCAGGGCGTCGACGAGACCAGCGCCCACGGCCTCCGTCCCCATGTAGACCTTCCCCTCCCTCAGCTCCAGCTGGGAGATCTTGAGGCGCTCGCCCCGTCCCTCCCCAACCGCCCCGGCAAAGCTGTCGAGGGCCGTGCTGAGGTTGAAGGGGAAGTTGAGGATGGAGAAGCCCGTGACCTTGTAAGGGCCCGTCTCGAGGTTGAGCTCCGAGGGCATCAGGGTCTGGGGGCCCGTGCCCAGCACGCCGACGTTCCCCACCATGGACGAGGGATGGGTGTAGATGTACTCCGCCCCGACGGCGACGTAGTAGCCCCCGGAGAGGGCGGTGACGACGGAGGCGACCACGGGCTTCTCCTTCCTGAGCTCGAGGACGTCCAGGTAGATCTGCTCCACGAGCTGGGCGTAGCCCCCCGGTGAGTCGATCCTGAGCACCACCGCCTTCAGGCTGGAGTTGGAGATCGCCTCGTTGATCGCCTCGGTGACACTCCCGGTTCCCGCGCTGGATGTGATGGACCCTTCGATGTGTATCACCCCGACAAGGTTCCCGTCCGTGGGCTCTCCATCATCTGTTGCCGGCGTCAGCTGGGACTTGAAGTACAGGTATCCGACGCTTGCGCCGAAGACGACGCAAGCGAGCGCCATGACTATTATCAACCTGTTGGTGAGGTTCAGCCTTTCTCCATTCATCCTCAGACCTCGATCTGTGCATCTATTAACCTTACGGGGTGGTTTAAGTTATTCACTTTGCGTCGGTCTCTCACAGGAGGTTCTTGAGCACCTCGCCTCCTTTCATGACCAGTTTTATGTTCTCCTTCTCCTGGAGGCTCTTGATATCATCCAGGGGATTCACCCCGACAGCTATGATGTCCGCTAGCTTTCCAGGCTCCAGGGTTCCCTGAGTCTCCTCCTTCCCCATCACCTTCGCCCCGTTGAGGGTGCCGATCCTGATCGCCTCCATGGGGCTGAGGCCCACGCCCTCGACGTAGAGCTCCAGCTCGAGGGCGCTCCCTCCGAATGGCATCATGCCCCCCATGGTGTCGGTTCCCACCGCGAGGGTGAGCCCAGCATCGTGGAGCCTCCTTATGTCGTCGAAGAGCGTCGCGGCCATGCCCGTG
>JAUVYU010000230.1 GCA_030602935.1 Candidatus Bathyarchaeota archaeon
ACCGTCTTCATCGCCATCTCAGCCGTCGAGAGCGCCCTCATCTACATATTCAGGGGCCCCATCTACAGGTTCTTCATAACGGACCCCAACGTGGTCAGCCTAGGGGCAACGTATATCAACTACTTCGTGCCCTTCTTCCCCTTCTTCACGGTCTTCCAGCTCTCCATGAGCGTCCTCCAGGCAGCCGGGAGGACGAAGGCGGCTATGGCCCTCTCCCTCGTCAGGCTCTGGGGGATGCGCATCCTCATCGCATCCATCCTATACTACGTCTTCAGCATGGGCGCCGTGGGCATCTGGATAGGACTAGCGATCGGTAATGTGCTGTCAGCTTTCCTCGCATTGGCGTATATCAGCAGGGGAAACTGGCAGAAGAGGATCATCGACTAGTTATATTCCCACTATTTTCTATCATCGCCTAGGAATAACGATAAATTCAGCATGGGAAAATATTCTGTAGCATGTTTAAGCAGGTTTTCAAGAAGCTGGATAAGGAGATCTCGGGAGAGATCGCTCTGAACTTCGTCTCAGAGATCTGCCGATATCACCGTATCCAGGCGAGCCCGGGCATAAGGGCCGCCGTGAACTACGCCGTTGAGGCCCTGAAGGGCTTCGGGCTGGACGCCGAGGTCCACTCGTATCCCGCTGATGGCAAGACGCTGTCATGGACGAGCCTCCACTTCAAGGAGTGGGACTGCAAAGAGGCAGAGCTGAGACTGATCAACCCCGAAGACGAGGCCAAGATCCTTGCGCGGTACTCGGAGGCGGAGATCAGCGTCATACAGAGAAGCTTCTCCACTGAGGGGCCTGTGGAGGCAGAGGTGGTGATCCTGGGGAAGGGGGAGGATGAGGCCGACTATAAGGGGGTCGACGTTGAGGGTAAGATCGTTCTCACCAGCGGTAACGTCAGCAGGGTCCACGAGCTAGCTGTAGAGAAGTACGGCGCCATTGGGATTATCTGCGACGGGATGTTCGTGAGGCCTCCGACCCTGCTGGAGGGAGATCTAGATGACGCTCATAAGTACACGAGCTTCTGGTGGTCAGGCGGAGAGAAGCCCGTGTTCGGATTCGTCCTCACTCCCCGGGAGGGCCGCTGGCTCAGGGGCTTGATTAAGAAGCAGGAGAAGGCGAAGGACCCTGTGAGGGTCTGGGCTAAGGTGGACGCCAGCCTCTATGAGGGGGCTATAGAGAACGCCGTGGCGACGATCCCCGGTGAGACCGATGAGGAGGTGTTGGTCATCGCCCACATCTGCCACCCTAAACCCTCTGCGAATGATAATGCGTCGGGGTGTGGGGCGGCGATGGAGGCTGCGAGGGCGCTGCAGAGGCTCATCTCGGAGGGTGTTCTTCCTAGGCCTAAGCGGACCATCAGGTTTACGTTGGTGCCGGAGATGGCTGGGACATATAACTACCTGGCTGCGAATGAGGCCAGCATTCCGAAGATGGTTGCTGCGATTAACCTGGACATGGTCGGGGAGAGCCATGAGCTGTGTAAAAGCATCTTCACCGTGCTGAGGACGCCTGAGGCGCTTCCTTCTTACGTGAACGCCTTTGTCGAGGCGATCCTTGATGAGGTGAAGAAGGAGATCACGGCGTTCGGGGGCGGCCCTAAGCTTCCCCTGTTCAGGTCGACGGTGAACCCGTACTCAGGGGGGAGCGACCACTATATCTATGCGGATCCGACTGTGGGAGTCCCGTGTCCGATGCTGAATCAGTGGCCAGATAAGTTCTATCATACCAGCGCTGACTCCGTTGATAAGGTGGACCCGGCGATGTTGAGGCGGGCCGCGATGTTGACGGCGACGTACGCCTATTCCATTGCGTGTGCGGGTGCCGAGGAGGCGGTCTGGATGGCTGGTGAGGTGGCGGCGAGGGAGAGGCTGAGCCTGCTGGAGTACGTGCACGGTGTGGTGGACGGGGCGCTGGATCCGGGGTCGGAGGTGGAGGATCCGGGGAGGCATATGGCGGAGGCGCTGGTGAGGCTGAAGCGGGTGCTGCCCTACAGGCTGGATCGGGGTGCGGAGGCGATCAGGAGCGTCTCGAGGCTGTCGGGGGGCGACCCGGGCTTTGAGGCGAGGGCTGCGAGGCTTATCTCGGATCTTGAGAGGCTGGTTAAAAGCGAGCTGAAGCAGGCCGAGGCGATGATCGTGGATTACGCGTCTGCGAGGGGGTTTGCGCCCCTTCCGAGGATCAGGAAGCCCCGCGTGAGGAAGCTGGATAAGCGGGCTGCAGGCATAGTGCCTCGTCGGGTGTACCGGGGGCCTATCTCGTCGAGGTCCTGGGTGAGGAGGCTCTCTGCTGAGGATCGGGAGGGGCTGCGTCGGCTGGGGCTGGAGCATCCTGCGGGGAGGTCGGTGGGGTCGGTGGCGCTTTTCTGGACTGATGGCGTTCGGAGTCTGGCGGAGGTCTCTGAGCTGGTGGATCTGGAGCGGGGTTCGACGGATCTGGAGTACCTGGTGGGGTATTATGGGTATCTTGAGCTGATGGGGTTGGTGGAGTTCGTCTAGGGGCGAAGCATATATACGGGGGGTGTGCGGTACTCTACCGTGTTTGGGGCCGGTGGTCTAGTGGTATGACACCGCCTTGACGTGGCGGTGGTCGCCGGTTCGATCCCGGCTCGGCCCACCATTTCTCCGCGTGTCGCTGGCAGGGGATAAGGGTCTGGGGGTTTACGCTTTTTGTCGTTGGTGTGAAGCGCCTTAGGGTATGGGGCTGTTGTTCACTTGTCCATGGGTGGGCTGTCCGGATCGTTTGGAGGGTTCAGCGTCTTAGGGGCACGTTTTTGGTATGAATAAGTGCTCCTTTTGGTATGAA
>JAUVYU010000186.1 GCA_030602935.1 Candidatus Bathyarchaeota archaeon
CGCATGTGGTGGAGGGCTCGAATTATAAGGCGAATAACGGTATAGATCGCATTATAGGAGAGATCGGTTTGGCTAAGATGGACGCCCCTGGGATACCCATTATAGACATTGAGGCGTGGTGCGGGGAGATCGGGGAGCCCTGGTCTCCGGTGGACCTGGCCACGGTGAACGACCAGGTCATCAGGATGGCCCTGTTCCACGGCGAGTACCACTGGCACAGGCACGAGGGGGAGGACGAGCTCTTCTACGTCTATCGGGGTGAGGTCCGCATCGAGGTGAAGGGGCATCGGGACGTCGAGCTGTGCTCCGGGGAGATGGCTGTGATACCCAAGGATGTGGAGCACCGCCCGGTGAGCACCGGTCCTAGTTATGTGCTCATGTTCGAACCGCTCCAGTTGAAAAGCAAGGGCGACTGACGGCACAAGGCGCGCACAAATTTATATGCTTTAGACCCTATCTTTTCTTTGGTTGTAAATTGGAATTTTTACTGAAATTAGATAATCGCTTTGGTGAAGGCAAATGGGTTGAAGAGGTTGCTGTCGAGGCTGACCGATTGGGGTTCTATGGGTTCCTAATGTCGGATCATTATATGTGGCAGACTAGAGAGCCTGTTGACGTGACTACGCTTGAGACCTGGGTTACGTTGACTTACCTTGCTGGTAAGACGGATCGGATCCGTCTCGGCACGCAGTTCAGCCCTATTCCGTTTAGGCCTCCAGGTATGTTCGCTAAGATGCTGTCGACTCTGGATGTGTTGTCAGGTGGGCGAGTTTTGTTGGGTGTAGGGGCGGGTTGGTCTGAGGCGGAGTTTAGGGGGTATAGTCGATGGGGGTCTCCAAAGGTCCGGGTTGATAGAACCTTTGAGGGGCTCGATCTGATGTTGAGGCTGTGGACTGAGGATGAGGTGACCTTCAACGGGAAATACTATCAAGCTGAGCGGGCTGTTTTGGAGCCTAAACCTGTTCAGAAGCCGCATCCGACCTTATTTGTGTCGGGTAGAGCCCGGTCATATCGGATGTTGGGGCTGGCTGGAAGACTGGGTGACATTTTCAACGTTACGTCAAGGACAGCGCAGGGAGAGGAGACTAGTCAATCTGAGGTGCAAGAGAGCGTAGACTATGTCTACGAGGTTGCTAGGAAGGCGGGTCGTACAGGTAAACCCGCTTATGCGATGAGCCTCAGGGGAGATCGGTATACTCCCGAGACGTACGCGAAGGGTGTTGAATCTGCAATCGAGTTGGATGCTAAGTATCTTGTAACCTACTTCCCGAGAGACGAGAAGTACCTGGATTACATGAGAAACTTCGCCAGAGAGGTAATGCCATCCTTCGCATAATATCATTCACGGGGGTAATGTGAAATGGAATACAGAGTTCTCGGGAGGACCGGGATCAGGGTCTCGGAGATCGGTTTCGGCTGCGGAAACGTGGGGGGTCTCATGGTCCGGGGGAGCCACGAGGAGCAGGTGGAGGCAGTCACCAGGGCCTTGGAGCTGGGGATCGATTACTTCGACACCGCCCCGAGCTACGGGGACGGCAAATCGGAGACAAGCCTGGGGAGGGTCCTAGAGGAGCTCAGCCCCGATGTGACGGTTGCTACCAAGGTCCGGGTCGGCCTCGAGGACCTCGACGACATCCTGGGTGCTGTGGAGAGCTCACTTGAGGCAAGCTTGGGGCGCCTCCGGATGGACTCCGTGGACGTGCTCCAGCTTCACTCCCGGGTGGCGATGGAAAGGGACGGCGAGGGCTGGCGTGGAGCATTAGGCATCGAGGATGTGCTCGGGGAGGGGGGCGTCGCCGACGCCTTCGACGCGATGCGCACACAGGGGCTAACACGATTTATAGGGTTCACCGGTCTCGGAGAGGCCAAGGCCCTCCACAGAGTCGTGGAGAGCGGTCGCTTCGATGTTGTGCAGTCGTACTGTAATTTGATCAATCCCAGCGCCGGATGGGAGGTTCCGAATGGGTTCAATGGCTACGATTTCAAGAGGTTGATCGATCACGCGATGGGGCGAGAGATGGGAGTCGCGGCGATCCGGGTCATGGCTGCGGGCGCGGTTGGTGGGGAGAGGGCCCGTTCTGGGCACGCTTCGCCGAGGGTAGGCGGATCCATGGTTCCTGGGGGAGGGTATCGAGACGACGAGGCGAGGGCGAAGGGCCTCGATTTCCTGGTTTCAGGCGATGTCTCCAGCCTCCCTGAGGCGGCGATCCGGTTCGTCCTGATGCATCCTAGCGTCTCTGTTGTTCTTGTCGGATTCTCAGACCTTGGACAGGTCGAGGAGGCAGCGGCTTGCTCGGGAAAGGGGCCTCTGCCCGAGTCGTCGATGATGCGCCTCAGAGAGACATGGGGCTATAGCAGTTAGTGCGAGGGGTAGGATTCGAATCCCGTCCCCAGTGGAGATATCTCCCGTCTCATTCCCCTTTTCCCACTATTACGCGCGCGCAATCCAATTATAATAAATTCAACTGGAGAGGGTGATGAAACATGAAGAATGATGAGTGTACAATCTATATCTCATCTAATGACGGCAAGATATATCAAAGCGTCCGTAAGGAGAAGAGAGGCTGGATGCAGACCGTCATCTCTAACGGTAACGTCCATCCCATGACCGCCGAACAGCTGCTATCACACATACTACCAGCCCTCGCATTTGGACACGCCACCATCAAAGTGGTACCAGATAAGGGTGTAAAAGGAGTACACGCGCACGAGGCTCCCCCATCATAGGAGGCAGAGCGCGCGCATCAGCATCTCAGTGGTTTAAAAAAGAGGGGATGTAAATACTAGTACATTCCGCCAGATCAGTCAATCGGACCCCGCGTGATCTTGCTGTTCTCAACGATCACACCCGACACCTTCACCTCGATATCGCTCAGAGCAGGGTTCGACCCCACCGCAGCGACGATCGGCCCACCCAGGTACTCCTTCACAGACGCACCATCCTCAAACAGATAGACGCCGCCCGCAGTCTTCTCCTCCACGTCCATAAACCAGACCTTCCACAGCAGACCCTTGACATCCGCAATGGACTGGGCCGCCGGGAGATACGCTTCAGCGAAGTCGACTTTGGGATCCTCGCACTTCACGTTTATCTGCAGTATCTTCTTACCCATGCATACAACACCTCATCTGAATAGTAAATAACTTTTAGTGTTTATATAATATTTCTCTTCTAAAAACCAGTGCGCGCGAGGCCCC
>JAUVYU010000139.1 GCA_030602935.1 Candidatus Bathyarchaeota archaeon
ACGAGAAGGCGCTGGAGGAGTACCTCGAGGACCCTGACGACCCAGAGAAGATAGAGTGGCTGGGGAGGCGCGCCGGGATACTGGGCAACTTCAACGAGGCCGCCGCCATCTTCTCCATGGGGATAGAGATGTACCCAGATAACCCCCGGTTCTACAGGTTCAGGGGGCACAGGTTCGTGATCCTCAGGAGGATCGACCTGGCGATAGCCGACTTCGAGAGGGCAGCATCCCTCATCGAGGGGAGGGCGGATGAGGCCGAGCACTATGTGAGCGGTGGCCGTAAGGACGGCAAGATTGGCGTCATGAGCTTCAACTGGAACGTCTGGTACCACCAGGGCTTCACCTACTTCGTCGCAGGCAGGCTTGAGGAGGCGGCGGAGGCCTACAGGAGATGCCTCGGGGCGATCGACCACCCGGAGGGGCTGTACTCAACGGCCCACTGGCTCTACATGGTCCTCATCAGACTTGGACTCCAAGAAGAGGCCGACGAGCTGCTGAAAAGGATCCCCGTCGGAGCGGAGATCATTGAGGTGCACGACTACTACGACACCCTCATGATGTACAAGGGGGAGATGACCACCGATGAGTTACTGGAGAAGGCCCGGGCCGAGGGGCCCGCGCGGCTCCCCACTAGGGGGCAGGCTGTCGCCAACTACTACATGGCAAAGGGTATGACTGAGAGGGCCGTGGAGGTCTACAGGGAGGTCCTGGGCACCGGCGTCTGGACCGCTGGAGTCTATGCTCTATCGGAGGCCGAGCTGCTCAGGCTCGGTGAGCGTCCCTAGCGCGCGAACCGCTGATCCAGAAAGACAGACTCTACCCCAAGCATAGTAATCGTGATAACGAATGCGCGCGGAGATATGAGCAGGCTGCACAGGGGTGTACGCAATGAGTGATAAAATCTCCTTCGTCCGGCGTGAGCTTAACCTCCCAGATGAGACCATAGCGGTCAACGCGGGTTCATGGGGTCCTCTCTGCTCTGCCGCAAGGAGGGCCATCGAGGTTGGATACGAAGCAGCTGCCAAGTTGAGGGGCGATGACCCAGGCTACATGAGGGAGAAAGGCTCGGGACTGGTGAGGTACGACGAGGTCATCGGTGAGGCGAAGGAGGAGCTAGGCAGGTTCCTTAACTGCTCCCCAGACGAGGTCGCCCTCTGCGACTCCACCACCACCGCCATGAACATATTCCTCTGGGGATACGACTTCCAGCCCGGAGACGAGGTCGTGGTGGGGAGCCTCGAGAACCCGGCTGCCCTGGTTCCCCTCCGAGTGAACGCGATGAGGAGGGGGGTGAGGCTGGTCTTCGCCGAACTTAGGAACGGCGAGAGAGACGCCACGGAGTCCATCTCATGCACCATCTCGCCGAGGACAAGGATGATACTGATCTCGGACGTCAACTACGCAACCGGCTCGCGCATCGACTTGCGCTCCATCAGCCGGGTTGCCCACGAAGAGGACATTCTAGTCCTCTCGGATGGAATCCAGGCGGTGGGCACCCAGCCCGTCGATGTGAAGGAGCTGGAGGTGGACGGCTACGCCATGGCGAGGCACAAGTTCCTGTGTGGTCCAGATGGAGCCGGAGCCCTGTACGTGAGGGAGGAGGCACTGAGCCGCATCCATCCCACGTACACGGGGGTCTTCTCGGCCTCGGGCCACGGGATGGGGGACGGGGTGACCCTCATGGAAACCGCTCAGAGATACGAGGTGAGCACCAGACCCCTCCCCGTAATCTTGGGGGGCACCGCCTGCCTCAGATGGCTCGGAGAGAAGGTGGGATGGCCCTACGTCTTCGCTCGATGCAGGGAGCTGTACAACGGGCTCTGGGACCGTCTCAGCGACATCCCTGGCGTCACTCTTATCTCGGAACGGGGTCAGAGCAGTTTACTGACTTTCAGTTTGCAGGGCGTGGAGCCGAGAGACGTGGCCTCGAAGCTAAGGGAGCGCAACATCTTCACGAGGACCATCTCAGTGACGGAGCCCGTGGGAGTACGCCTTTCCATAGGGTTCTGGAACAGGGAGTCCGATCTGGATGCGATTGCAGATGCAGTGAGCGATGTTGCCGCCTAGGCCTTAGAGTCCGTATGGGGTCAGGAACTCGCAGATCTCGACGGTGTAGCCCTCGGGGTCCTTGACGGTGAACGCCTTTATCTTGAGCTCCTCCCCGACGTGGAGCTCCTCCCGGTCCATCTCAAGCCCCTTCCCCTTGAGGTAGTCGAACCAGGACTGGGCGTCCTCCACCATAAGCTGGAGCCTCACGGGCTTGATGGGGCTCGGCTTGTGAGAGCCCCTCTCCGCGTTCACCAGCCCCAGGTGGGAGCCGTCCTTGATCCTGTAGATCTTCACCCACTCCAGGTCCATCACCCTCTCGAAGCCCATGACCTCCCTGTAGAAGTCGGAGGCCTCCTCGAGGTCGTTGTAGTAGAAGAATGTCAGCGCACCTTCTAGTTCAAGGTTAACCATTCTGATCCCTTAGCACTACTTTGGGGCCGTTTGTCGTTTAAGGTGTTCGCAGGATTACATGATAAAAGAATGGAATATTCCCTCAGTGATATAATCCCTAAATATCTCGGCCCCGTTCTCCTCTGGTATGGAGTTTGGATACTACATCAGGCCCGCCGATACCTACGAGGGGATGGTAGAGATGGCCCGGTACGCCGAGGAGCTGGGCCTCTTCGGGGTGTTCCTGAACGACCACGTCCACTCGATGAGGCAGGGGGGCATGCGGCCCTACATAGAGGCCTGGACGGCGATGGCGGGGATAGGCGTGCAGACCAAGCGGATCAGGCTGGGGCACGTCGTCCTCTTCAACTCCCTCAGGAACCCGGCGTTCCTGGCGAAGTCGGTCTCCACCCTGGACCGTATGTCGGGGGGGAGGTACGAGCTCCTCATAGGCGCAGGCTGGAACGAACCCGAGTACACGGGCTACGATCTCATGGAGAGGGGGCGGGGGATGCCGTCCGCCGGGGAGAGGGTGGACCGGTTCAAGGAGACGCTGCAGATACTCAGGGGAATGTTCGACAACGACGTCTTCTCCTACGAAGGCAAATACTGGACCCTCAGGGACGCCATCAACCTCCCCCCGCCAGTGCAGCAGCCCATGAGGATCTCCGTGGGGGCCAGCAAGCCCAGGATGATACGCATCGCCGCCAAGTACGCGGACGGGCTGAACCATGGAGGGGGGCTGGACTCCCTCGGGAAGATCAGGGAGCTCCTGGTTCCTGCCCTTGAGAGGAACGGGAAGAGACTTGAGGACTACTATTTCTCTGGCTTCGCCCCCCAGGTGACCGTCAACGATAGCGACGAGGAGTACAAGGCCATGGCGAAACGGATTGCGGAGAGGTCGAAGAGGTCCATGGAGGACGTGAAGGGCGACGTCTTCTCCGGGACGCCGGAGGCCTTGGTGGAGAAGTTCAGGAAGGCCGAGGACCTGGGGATGAAGATGATGGTGGTCTACATCAGGCCGGCCACGACCATCGAGGAGATGAAGGAGAGGCTCTCCAGGTTCAGCGACGAGGTCATCAAGAAGCTATAAGCTAGGCTCTCGACCCAGGATCCTATTTTCCCTAGAACTATTCTCACAGAAGTCAAGCAGGGTTATGCTTCCCACAGGCAGGGCACCTATTCGACTGGACAGCCATGTACTTGTGGTCCTTGCAGAGCCAGGCTCCGCACTGCTTGCACTTCAACTTATCCGAGAAGAACCCGATGTTCTCACCACACACTGTACACTTGGCCATTATCCCCTCAACTCGTCAGTGTTGTCGTTGTGCTCGTCAAAGAAAAAATTACCTACATACAATCCATGAGGTACTTATTGGAGATTGACAATAGAACCAGCTCGGTTACGAAACGATGTGGGAGAGCCCTTCGTATCCACCACCTTGTTAAACATCC
>JAUVYU010000029.1 GCA_030602935.1 Candidatus Bathyarchaeota archaeon
GGGGTGGCTCCACGCCGTGGTGAGCTTCGAGAAGTTCCGGGAGGGGGACCCCAAGAACGTCCTCATGGCCATCTTCGCCGCCCACCCGAGCCTGAAGCACGCCATCGTGGTGGACTCTGACATAGACCCCTACGACATGGAGGAGGTGGAGTGGGCCATCGCCACCCGGTTCAGGGGGGACGAGGACCTCATGGTCATCCCCCACGTCAGGGTGTCGAGCCTGGACCCGGTCTCCGACCAGGAGAAGGAGCTGGGGTGCAAGGTGGGGGTTGACGCCACTAAGCCACTGGGAAGGGATGGCTTCGAGAGGCCCGGGATCCCCGTCTCGGATGAGGTCAAGAAGATACTGGACAAGTACTCCAAGGGCTCATAGGATTCGGGTAGATTCGTAGCATTGGGAGGGTGACGCATTGTACTTGACGAAGGAACAGGAATCCATGCTGGCTGGTGGGGACGGGGAAGCCGCCGCTAAGCTTCTGGAGCTCATAGTGGCGCTGGGGGAGGTCTTCGGGGCCGAGAGGCTTGTCCCCGTGGAGAGCGCCCACATCGCGGGGGTCTCTTACAAGAACCTGGGGGAGGCGGGGCTGGAGTGGCTCGTGGAGCAGGCGGACCTCGGGGCCAGAGCCCACATCCTGGCCACGCTGAACCCGGCGGGGATGGACATGGAGGAGTGGGAGGCCATGGGGGTGCCCCCGGAGTTCGCCGAGGGGCAGCGCAGGGTTATCGCGACCTTCGAGAGGATGGGCGTGGAGCCCACGTGTACCTGCACCCCGTATCTCGTGGGGCACGTCCCGGAGCTGGGAAGCCAGGTGGCCTGGGCCGAGTCCTCGGCTGTGTGCTACGTCAACTCGGTCATCGGTGCGCGCACCAACAGGGAGTCGGGGCCGACGACCCTCGCCAGCGCCGTCACCGGGCTGGCCGCTCTGTACGGGTATAGGCTCGACGAGAATAGGCGACCCGGGGCCGTGGTCGAGTTGGGCGTAGAGTTGAAGTCAATAATGGAGTACAGCGCCCTCGGATACCTGACGGGGAAGAAGCTCGGCACGACTGTGCCCTATTACGTTGGGCTGGGGAAGCCCGCGATGGAGTCCATGAAGGCCCTCGGGGCCGCCTGTGCGACCAGTGGCGGGATCGCCCTCTGGCATGGTGAGGGGGTCACGCCCGAGGCTGAAGGGATGGAGTCGTTCATCGACGGACTCGAAAAACTCTCAGTTGAGAGGGCGGACCTCGATGAGGAGATAGCCCGCCTGACCCAGCCACTGGAGGACCCGCTGATCGCCCTCGGGTGCCCCCACGCAAGCCTCGGAGAGATGGCCGAGATCGCCAAGCTGGTCAAGGGCAGGGACATGGGCGGTAACCTCTGGGTGTTCACCAATCGAGGCGTCTACGATGAGGCCGAGGCCGCTGGTCACGTGGGCGTCATCGAGGAGGCCGGGGGCAGGGTCTACAGGGACACCTGCATGGTGGTCGCTCCGGTGAAGGAGATGGGGTGGAAGGAGGTGGCGACGAACAGCTTCAAGGCGGGCCACTACATGGCGAACATGAGGCTGAGGACGAGGATGGGCACCATCAGGGAGCTGCTGACGGAGGTTCTATGATGAAGCTGAAGGGCAGGAAGGTCGTCGGAGGCTACGCGGAGGGTGAGGCCCTCGTCAGCGCTGACCCCGTGAGCTTCTACGGAGGCGTCGACCCGGAGACAGGCATCGTCGTGGAGCCCGGCCACGCCGTGGAGGGGGAGTGCATCACCGGGAAGGTCTTCGTCTTCCCCACGGGGAAGGGGAGCACCGTGGGGAGCTACGTCATCTACAGGATGAGCAAGCTGGGCACGGCGCCTGCAGCCCTCGTAAACTCCGAGACGGAGGCCATCATCGCCACGGGCTGCGTTATCTCTGGGATACCCCTCGTCGACAAGCTTGACCGGGATCCATTGTTGGAGATCAAGAGCGGCGATCTCCTGAAGGTCTCGGCGGATGAAGGCGTCGTCGAAGTCGTTAAATGACGGTGTCTCGGGGGAGGCATCCCCTTCTAATGAAAAGTGATTTAACGTTTATGCGTCAAACCTATCTCGAATTCGTTTTCGACAGTGATCATTATGGCTGATATGAACTACAGGAGGAGGCTCACGGGCCTCCAGGAGAAGATGGAGGAGCTCGGCATCGACCTGGCCGTCTACGGTTCCTGCCAGAACTTCCAGTACCTGACGGGGCTGCTGACCGAGTGGAGGCGGGGGGTTGACCTCCAGAGCCCCGTCAACAACGTCTTCGTCCCAGTGGAGGGGGAGCCGATCCTGACCAAGGGCGGCAGCCCGGGGAGTCCCGAGGACCTCTGGATCAAGGACGTGAGGGACGTTGAGAGGGGCGCAAGCTACAAGGAGACCGTGGAGGAGGTCGTCGCGGACCTGGACTGGAGCGGCGGATCGGTGGCCGTGGGGGACCACATCTGGGGCTCCACCTGGATCGAGGTCGCCAGGACATTGGGCGGGGCCAAGTTCCGGAGCGCCAAGGGACTCATGGATCACCTGAGGATGATCAAGGAGCCCGCGGAGATCGAGCTCCTCAGGAAGGTGGGGAAGCTCACAGACGAGGTCATGGGTAAAATCATCTCGGGCATCAAGGAGGGGGACACCCAGAGGGACCTCCAGGTCGACATCGAGGCTACGGCGAGGAAGATGGGGGCCAAGGACATCTCCTTCGGGCCCACCGCCGGCTTCGTGAAGTCGGGGTCTGAGCCCTCGGAGAACCCGTTCACGTATCCCAAGGACGAGGGTCTGGTGGAGGGGACCTCCATAGCCTTCGACATCGGCTTCGTGATGGACGGCTACTGCAGCGACTGGGGTAGGAGCATGTACTGGGGCCCCGCTGATGAGGGGGTGAGCAAGGGATACGAGTCCCTCATGAACGCCGTGGTGGAGACGGTGGACAAGATGTACGCCGGCAGCATGAGGGTCTGCGACCTCTTCCCAAGCATCGAGGAGAGCCTGGACGGGGCGGGATACGGTGACTTCCTCCGTGCGCGCCTCAAGACGGGGAACGTGGGACACCAGATCGGGGTCGAGGTCCACGAGCCGCCGTGGCTGAAGCCTGAGAATGAGCACCTGCTGGAGGCGGGGATGGTGATGTGCCTCGAGCCGAAGCTCCTGAACCACGGGGAGTACTACCTCCGGGTGGAGGACATGGTCCTCGTCAAGGGGGACAAGGCCGAGTTCCTGACCAACTACGACCGGGAGCAGTTCCAGCTCTAATCTCTATTTCCTTCTCAAAAGCCATTTAACGCCAGCCTCCTACATTCTTCTGGGATGGCTGGGAAGGGGCTCTTCATCGTCCTCGAGGGGATAGACGGCAGCGGCAAGGACACCCACATCAAGTTCCTGGCGAAGGAACTGCGGGAGCTCGGCTACGCGGTCGTTGAGACCGCCGAGCCCAGCAGGGACAGGGTGGGCACATTCCTCAAGAGGTACGCTAAGAGGAAGGAGGAACGGCTCCCGGCTGAGTCGGAGGCCCTCCTCTACGCCTCTGACCGCTTCGACCACGTGAAGAACGTGATAAAGCCGGCCCTCCGCAGGGATCAGATAGTCATCTCCGCTCGCTACTACTACTCGAGCATGGCGTATCAGGGGGCGGTGGGCGTCGACCTCGACTGGATCAAGGAGATGAACCGCTTCGCGTTGAAGCCGGACCTAGCGGTCCTCCTCGACATCCTGCCGGAGTACAGCCTCCACAGGCTGAAGAGGCGGCGGAGCATCTATGAGGACTCGGACTACCTGCGCAAGGTGAGGGACATCTACATCAAGCTGGTGAACGAGGGGGAGCTCGTGAAGGTAGACGCGGACAGGCCGAAGAGGGTCGTCCAGGGGGAGCTCCTCTCCATGATCCAGGAGCTCGTCGAGCGCCGTAATGCCAAGTCCGGGCCGTGATACGTTTTTATAACCCCTTCGAGATACATCAGAGACCCGCGGAAGAAGTGCCATGTACGTCGAACTACTCTCACTGCTGACGGCCATCGGCTTCGGCTTCAGCTCGATATTGACGCGATGGGGGATGAGGGACTCCAACCCCATAACCGGGGCCATGGTCGGCTCCCTCGTTCAGGTCGTCCTCCTGTCTGCCCTTGTAGCCGTCAACCCCCCGGCGGAGCTCAACCTCATGGGCGTCGCCTACTTTGCCTGTTCAGGGCTCTTCGCCTCCGCATTGGGGCGGCTCCTTAACTACACCTCCATCCAGAGGCTCGGCGTCTCCATGAGCTCCACGATCATAGGCTCCAGCCCTCTCTTCTCCACCCTCTTCGCGGCGGTCTTTCTCGCTGAGGAGGTGACGCCCTCGATACTTGTTGGAACCGTCCTAGTCGTTGCAGGAGTAGCTATCACCAGCTCAATGAAGGGGGAGGCCAAGAGCCTCCTGAGCACCGCGATACTGACGCCGATACTGGCCGCTGCAGCGTACGGGGTGTCCTCTGTGTTCAGGAAGCTCGGGGTCAACTTGATACCCCACGCCCCCTTCGGAGCCATGATCGGGGCCGCCACGAGCCTCGCCTCATTCTCCATCTACCTTGTGGCGACTGGGCAGCTCGGCCTCTTCAAGCTGACCCCGGGCAGTCGGAAGTTCTTCGTGTCTTCAGGCCTCGTCGTCACGGTCGCCTGGTTGTGTATGTACAGCGCCTTCGCCTTGGGGAAGGTCTCCGTGGTATCGGCCCTGATCGGGACAAGTCCCCTCTTCACGCTCGTCCTCAGCCTGGTTTTCCTGAGGGACACCGAGAGGCTAAACATGAGAACCGCCCTGGGATGCCTCTCGATCGTGGCAGGGGCGATGGTGATAACTCTCTTCTAGGGTTGGCCCTTCCTGACGCGCCTCAGCCGTTCCAGTGAAGCCAGCAGGGCGTCCAGCACCTCGGCGACCTCCTTCAGCTTCGCGGGTGTATCCTCGGTCGCGAGGGTGTCCTCCATGGCGGAGATCTTCTTCACTAGGGCGCGTTCAAGGGACTCCAGCTCCAGGCTGGCCTCCGCCGTGGCCTCCTCCCCCTCGGATACGATGACCACCCTCCTCTGGCAGTTGGCGCACCAGATCTCCCCCGATTTTAGCTGGAACAGGGGGGAGTTGCACTCGGGGCAGCTCTTGCTGAGCATCGTGGCGCCGGACTTTAGGAGGCCGGCCATCTCCTTCATGTTGCTGTCGGACAACGTCACCGCACGGTAACTGTTTTGGAGCCACTTTAGCCTTACGGCGTGGCTCATCGGGTTTAGTTCGGAGAGAAAGAGCGGACGAAGATCGTCACTAGGCCGATGACGTAATGCCTGGATCAATGATGTCGAGCTCGGCAAGCCGTCTGAGCCGCTCCTCAACCGGGGGGTGCCTGCTGAAGACACTCCATCCGTTCCTTGCAGGGAAGAGGGAGAGGGACATCCCGGCCATGAAGAAGCTGCCGGAGCGCATGGGAGGAACCTCGGAGAGCTTGATCAGCGCCGACATGAGGGCCCTCGGATCCCCTGACAGCCTCGCCCCCTCCTCATCCGCCAGGAATTCCCTGTCACGGCAGAGCGCAGGCTCGATGAGGAATCCGATCAAATTGAACATTGACGCTATCTTGAGGCTGTTGGCCATCGACCGGACCAGGGTGTCGCCGTTGCTGATGTGTGCGACCTCGTGGGCGAATGAAGCCTTGACCTCGTCCTCTGTCATGGTCTCCAGGAACCCCACGGAGACGTAGATACTGGATTCGTGGCCCCTTCCGAAGGACATTATCTGGGGTCTGCTCGACTGGATCAGCCCGATGTCCGGTGTCTCAATGCCTGCTCTCTCCGAGAGGGCGTCGAGCATCCCGTAGAGGCGCTCAGCCTGTTCCCAGTCCAGAGGCTCGACGTCGTAGAGCCGCCTCACTATCCTGTCGCCTAGGTAGTAGCTCACGACGCCGTGGAGGCCTGCCGCTGAGAATGAGAAGGCCGTCAGGGCCACCCAGCCGGTGCAGACTTCACGAACATAGGAATAGGAGGGGTCGCTGCAGACGAGGTGGACTGGGTCCCAGGTCGATATGGAGAGCCAGTGGGCGTAGCAGGAGGGGGAGATCCAGGCGGCGATCAGGAAGGATCCTGCCAAGGGGAGCAGCAGCGTTTTCGTCCGTGTCCTGTAGGAGAGCCTGCCGACGAGCTTCAGCGTCAGGAGGGCCCCGGCTGAGAGTGTTGTCGCCACGAGGAATACGTTGAGATATCGGGATAGGAACCCGAGGACCGCGTCGAACATTGGTTACTTCGCTTCTTCCTTCAGCCGCTCAAGCCTGTCCCTGAACTCCCTGAGGACCTCCTCGTCCTCGATGCCCGAGTTCTGGACCAAGTAGGATATCGCGGAGTCACCAAATGTCTCGAACAGCCCCTTGAAAACGTTTCTGACGACTGTGCCCTCGAACTGCATCCTCGACATGGCGGGTGTGTACTCGTACCGGATCCCTCCCTCCTTCACGAGGGCCCTCTCGACGAGGCCCTTGCCGTGGAGCCGGTCCAGGACTGTGGCTACGGTGGTTATTGCGGAGCTTCTGCCCGTGTTCACCTCGGCGTGGATCTCCTTCACGTTCCCCTTCTGGAGGCTCCAGACCGCTTTCATCACGTCTGCCTCAAGCTCCCCCAGGACCTTGGATAGGTCCTCCTTGTTGGGGTGGAAGTCCAGCCAGTTCGCGTCCTCTGACATACCAACTACATCCTGTAGTTAACCTTATATTGGTGGGTTCTCAACTACAGGCGATAGTTCGTCTCAGGAAATTTAAACATAGCTGGTCGGTGATGCCTGATGCGGTCGATAACCCTTGTCGTCAAGAACCTCTCCCGGAGGAAGGGGCGCTCCATCCTCAACACCATAGGGCTGATACTCGCCACCGCCGTCATCGTCTCGACGTTCACAATCTCCGGGGCGATGGAGATCCAGATAGGCGAGGAGGTGGAGAAGTACGGCCCCAACATCGTCGTTAAGCCCGAGAGCTCCTCTATAACCATCCCATACGGCAGCGTCGTCGTGGGCCGCTCCACGTTCCCGGAGAGCAGCATCGAGGCCCTCGCCACCATCCCCAACGCGAAGAACCTGAGGATCGTCTCCCCGAAGGTCTTCGGCCAGGTGGAGATCGGCGGCAGCACTGTCCTGGTCGTGGGCGTAGACCCCGAGAGCGAGTACAATCTCAAGATCTGGTGGAAGATCGTGGGGGACCTCCCAAGGGAGGACTCGAATGAGGCCTTGCTGGGCTCAGCAATCAAATCTACCCTAGGCTTGGCCTTGGGCATAGGTTTTCAGATCGGGGAGACTCAGTTCACCGTGGTAGGGTTCCTGGAAGAGACAGGGTCC
>JAUVYU010000013.1 GCA_030602935.1 Candidatus Bathyarchaeota archaeon
AATACGTCAGGGAGACCCCCCTCGACGGGAGCCCCTTCCTCGGAGACCTCTGCGGAAGGGAGGTCAGGCTCAAGCTTGAGAACCAGCAGCTCACCGGCTCGTTCAAGGCGAGGGGTGCCCTCAACAGGATTCTGAAGCTGACCCCGGAGGAGAGGCGTAGAGGCGTCGTCACCGCCTCGTCGGGAAACCACGCCCAGGGGGTTGGCTATGCGGCCCGGATGCTGGATATGAATGCAACCATTGTCGTTCCTTCGGAAACCCCAAACGTGAAGCGGGAAGCCATACGGAGATACGGGGTGAAGCTAATTGTCCATAGCGGGGACTACGACGCGGCCGAGAGATACGCCCGGAAGCTTGAAGCGGAGGAGGGGAGGGTCTTCGTCTCCGCCTATAACGACCTCGACATCGTGGCAGGCCAGGGGACCATCGGCCTCGAGGTTACCGAGGCATGGCCGGAGATGGACGTCGTCCTCGTCCCAGTGGGCGGAGGGGGGCTGATATCAGGGATAGGATGCGCCATCAAGGGCGTGGACAGCGGCATCCAGGTGCTCGGCGTCCAGTCAGTGGCCTCCCCTGTCATGTGTGAGAGCCTCAGGGAGGGGCAGATAGTTGAGCTGAAGCTGGATGAGTCCATCGCCGAGGGGCTCTACGGGGGCATCGAGGAGGGCTCCGTCACATTCGACCTCTGCAGGAGGTACGTGGACGAGATTGTCCTGGTCCAGGAGGAGACGATACTGGAGGCCATGGGAAGGCTCCTGAAGCACCAGCACCAGGTCGTGGAGGGCGCCGGGGCAGTGGGAGCGGCGGCCATCATGGAGGACCCCAAGCGATTCAAGGACAAGAGAATAGTCGTCGTCGTCAGCGGGGGCAACGTCGAGGCTGACCTCCTTAAGGAAGCACTCAGTAAAGTTTAGATTGGATCAGACCGAACTCCTAGGAAGAGCTGTCGCCCAATGAAGAGGATAATCGTAGAAGCCGTCGAGTGCGCCGGGTGCAGGGTCTGCGAATTGGCGTGCTCATACGGCCACGAGGGGAGGTTCAGCCCGAGCCTCTCCCGCATCACCGTCATCAAGGAGGACAAGCACGGCCTTGACTACCCCCTCTACTGCCGCCAGTGCGAATCATGCCCCCCCGTATCCACCTGCCCCACGGGAGCCCTCTCCAAGACCACGGAGGGCACCGTCGCAGTCGACCCGGAGACATGCACAGGCTGCGGCAGCTGCGTGACGGCGTGCAACTACGACGCCATCAAGCTCGACGCATCCTCAAGGCCCCTCATCTGCGACCTCTGCGGAGGGGAGCCGGAGTGCGTCAGGAAGTGTCCGACTGACGCCCTCAGGTTCGAGGAGTCAGAGGCTTTCACCGAGACCATGGAGGACGCATTCGCCAGGCTGAAGACGGAGTGGAACATAGATGACTGAACTCGGCGGATACGCGGGCAAGATCCTCAGGATCAACTTCACCAAGAGAGAGGCCAAGACGGTCGACCTCGACAAGAGCCTGGCGCACCGTTTCCTGGGGGGCAGGGGCTTCAACTCGAAGCTGCTCTACGATGCTGTGGGCCCGGACACCGACCCCCTCGGCCCCGAGAACCTGCTCATGTTCGCCACCGGCCCCCTCGTGGGCACGATGTTCCCCACGGCCAGCAGGTTCAACATCTCCGCCAAGTCCCCTCAGACCGGCATCCTGGGGGACACCAACGCGGGGGGACACTTCGCCTCTGAGATGAAGTTCGCGGGGTATGACCAGATAGTCCTCAAGGGGAGGAGCGGCAGCCCTGTCTACGTATACGTGAACGACGGGGAGGTCGAGTTCAGGGACGCCGCCCACCTGAGGGGGAAGGACGTCTACGAGACCGATGACATCATCAAGGACGACCTGGGGGACAGGAGGGTCCAGACGGCCATCGCTGGGCCGGCGGCTGAGAACGGAGTAAAGTTCGCCGGGGTCTTCGCGAACCTGATGAGGGCTGCCTCCCGGACGGGGATGGGCACCGTGATGGCGTCGAAGGGCGTCAAGGCCCTAGCGATCCGCGGGACGGGCTCCATTGAGGTCGCCCACCCGAGGAAGTTCGAGAGGCTCGTCGACGAGATAACGGAGGAGATCTACGGCCACGAGCAGTATGAGGGGAGGAGGCGTATGGGGACGACCCGGATACTCCTCATGGCCAACGCCATGGGCTTCCTGCCCACCCGCCACTACACCTCGGGGATATTCGAGCACGCCGATGAGGTGAGCGGAGAGAGGCTGGCCGAGGAGTTCAACGTCAAGAGCAGGGGCTGCTTCGCCTGCACCATCCCCTGCAGCAGGTTCTACGTCGTCAGGGAGGGCAGGTTCGCAGGGCTCTACGGGGAGGGCCCCGAGTACGAGGCCCAGGGCTCCCTCACCGCCCGCACCGGGAACAGGGAGCTGGAGCTGGCCCTCAAGGCCAACGACATGTGCAACAGGCTGGGGATGGACATCCTGACCGTCAGCGAGTGCATCTCCTGGGCCATGGAGCTCTACGAGAAGGGAATGCTCACGAGGGAGGAGACGGACGGCCTCGACCTCTCCTGGGGGAACGGGGACGCCATGCTCACCCTCATCGAGAAGATATCAAGGCGGGAGGGCTTCGGCGACATCCTCGCGGACGGCTCCAAGGCCGCCGCCATGAAGCTGGGCAAGGGGCTGGACCTAACTATGCAGGTTAAGGGCCTTGACCTCATCATGGCCGACCCCAGGGGGCTGAAGGGCTTCGGCCTCGGCTACGCGGTGGCCAGCAGGGGCGGGGACCACCTGAGGAGCGAGCCCTTCCTGGAGCTCAACGACGACCCAGCCATAGGGGAGGAGATGTTCGGGGTCCCCGAGGCCACGCTGCGCCTGGCGGACAAGGGGAAGGGGAAGCTCATCTCCTTCTTCGAGGACTGGAACGCCGTCATCGACGCCCTGGAGCCCTGCAAGAACATAATGCAGAACATGGAGATCCTCAAATTCGACCTGGCCTCGAAGGTCATCGAGGCGACCACGGGGATGAGGATGACGCCCGCAGAGGTGAGGCTCGTGGGCGCCCGCATCGTCAACATAGAGAGGGCGTTCAACGTCAGGGAGGGGATGCGTCGGAGGGACGACTCCCTGCCCCGCAGGTTCAGGGAGGAGCCCCTCACGGAGGGCGCCAGCAGCGGGACGGTGTTCGACCAGGAGCCCATGCTCGACGAGTACTACACCGAGCGCGGCTGGGACCTCAAGACGGGTGTCCCGAGGAGGGAGACCCTTGAGGGGCTCGGCCTCTCCAAGGCAGCGTCCGAGCTGGGCAGAATAAAATAAAATGGAGGCCGCTGGACTCCTCCGAGTACCCAGCGAAGCTCAGTAATCTATATCTTCAGCAGCTTGGCGGCGTTGCCCCAGAGAATCTTCTCCTTATCGACATCGCTGATGTCCAAGCCCTCTATCCTCCCCACGGCGTTGGCCAGGTCGCCTATCTGGTGGGGGTGGTCGCTGCCGAGGACTATCTTCTCGACCCCCGAGAAGGCGATGGCCGACTCCAGGTTGTCCTGGTCGTAGATGATAGAGTCCATCCAGATCCTCTTCAGATAGTTCTCGGGAGGCTCCGAGATGTGCTCCTTGCACTCCGGGTAGGCCTTGTAGCCGATGTCTATCCTCCCCCTGAGGTAGGGGAAGACCCCTCCGAGGTGGGAGGCCACCAGCTTGAGGTCCGGGAGCCTGTCCAGCATGCCGCTGAAAACCATCCTGAGGATGTTGAGGGTCGTGTCCACGCCGAAGCCGAGTATCGGGACGAGCCTGTAGTCGCCCATCCACGTAGAGTTTATGGGCGACGTGGGGTGGATGAACAGGGGGACGTCGAGCTTCACCGCCTTCTCGTAGACGGGCATGAACTCGGGGAGGTCCAGGGGCTTCCCGCCCACGTTGGTCATCAGTGTGCCCCCCTTGAGGCCGCACTCCTTCACGGCTCGCTCCAGCTCCTCCGCCGAGGCCTCAGGGTCCTGAAGCGGTAGGGCCGCGAGGGCGACGAACCTGTCGGGGTGCTCCTCGCAGACCTCCCTGAACCCGTCGTTTGCCAACCTCGCGAGCCTAATCCCCCTCTCCGGGGTCTCCCTCTCTACGCTGGGGGTCGTCAGCGTGAGGACCTGCATGTCGACGCCGCATCGGTCCATGGCCTTCAGCCTATCCTCGATGACGACATGGGGGCCCACCACGATGTTGTAGTCTCCCTCGTAGTGGACGAGGAGCCTGCCCTGGTCGTCTGTCTCGACCCGCGCGTAGCCCTCCTCCCTACTCAGCTCGTCCATGTATCCCTTCGGGTAGAAGTGGTTATGGAAGTCTATGTTCAATGTTTGATCTCCTTGACCTCAGATGTTGGCGGGATATAAAAGCCGGGTGGGCATGTACAGGTGCCCAATACGAAAATCGGCTTCAATAAATTTATACAGATAAATATGGTTTAAATCAGGATTCTCTTTTCACTCATTTACGGTCACCGCTTAAGCCCGTGCGTACGCCTCTTGCTGGTTTGGACCCTTCAACTCCATGTCCATCATCGTCCTGTCGAAGACCAGGTGAATCTTCTCACCACATTTCTTGCAGAAGAGGGTGATGGTGCCCCCTAGTTCCTGGAAAATGACCGGGTTGATCGTTCCGCATTCCGGACACACGACCTCTCTCTTTTCAGCCCTCCTTCTTGATGCCAAACCAGACTCCACCATGCTCACGTTGACGCGATTCGTTTCTTCTCTGTAATGATGACGGACCAACTTGGTTTTAGAATGGGGGTTCTGAAACTAAATGTGGTCCATCGACCAGTCTTAGTTTTATCTAGTAATATTTTATGTGTCTAAAACCAAGATTAAGGCATGTCTGCAGTGCATTTTAAGTTTATACACACTTAAGATTTAGTGGTGAATGTCAATTTATCTATATACAAACCTGTCTGATGTTGTAGTCCCCCTCGTAGTGGACGAGAAGCCTGCCCTGGTCGTCTCTCTCGACCCGCGCGTAGCCCTCCCCCTGCTCAGCTCGTCCATGTATCCCTTCGGATATAAGTGGTTATGGAAGTCTATGTTCAAGGCTTGACCTCGGGTGTGGGCAGGATATAAAATCCGGGTGGACATGTACAGGTGCCCAATACGAAAATCGGCTGCGCGCGCGGGGCTCTCAGATGGTCGAGCACGCACGTGTTAAAAAAATAGGGGAAATGAGCTAGTGATTTCGAGCAAATTCCTCTTAGTCAATTATTTACTGAGGTGTGCGCCTATCTTATGCGCTTCCTCAGTGAACTTTTCCAAGTCATATTGTTGTGCGAATAACATCGAGCTCCATCTACCAGTAAAACTAGACAGGAAAAAGATCTCCTCTATCTCCTCATCACTGGCACCATGTAGCTTTGCTACACCTGTATGGAAAAGCGTACAGTATGGACATTTAGTGTTTGCAGCGATAGCCAACCCTATCAGTTCCCTGTACTTACCCGGAATTTTTGATTCTCCCACGACGTATTTCTTCATGAGAGGCCATTCTTGAATCAGAACATCCTCTGCCAGGGCCTTCATAAAACCGGGCACTAGTCCCAACGTGGTCTCTATATCTTTCAGGGTATCCTCGTATTTTCCCATTTATTACTCTCCAACTTTTCTTTGCATGGGTTTTTTATGCGCGCGATTTATAAATAACTGAGAGATTGTTGCTATACTATCAATGATCACATAGTGGGCATAAGACGTGAGAACCGAGGATCTCAAGCGAACCATCCTGAGTTTTAGTAACATAATCAATCTCAATATCTACATTGAAAATCCATTTTAAACGATGTAGGCTATGCCGTTGTATAGAAAAATATACATTTTCAGGTAAGGGTAGGGCCTGAAGAAGCACGCGCGACTACAAATGAAGCCCTAGGGTTTCTTCTTATGTTTCTGGCTTTCACCGAATCGTGTTTGATGTTTACATATATCCTCTCTTCATCTGCGACATAACCTACCGGCGTCAATTGAGGATTCTGTTTCCTTGACACTGTGGCTATGTAGCCTCGTGCACCCGTTAATGCCTGTTTCTTGAGATACTCTAACTCTTTCTGTGAAAATACTCCCATTTCACCACTGTTAAGGAGTTAAGAAGTAACATTAATAACCATATTTATCTAAACTTGCGAGCTCGGATGAAGTGAAGAAAAGAGTATGGGATCGCATACGCACCTTAGAGAAGTGAAAAGTTTTTATTATAGTCGTGTTGCATTGATTTTTTAGGTGGAATCATAATCTTTAAAAATATTTATGTTATCGAAGAAATCCCGATAATCATAAAGGAATATTATTCCACCCTAGAAATCAGGTGAAGAATGACCATGCCAATCTGCGAAATTTGCGGTATGGAAGCCATCAAGGTGACGGAGTGCTCCCAGTGCGAGTCAAAGTTCTGCGACGAATGCGGGGACCTTAAACGCAATCTCTGCTACGACTGCGTAGGATGGGAAGACGAGGCTGACAACGAGAGCGATGACGACGTCGACGACTGGAACGACGGATGGGACAGCAGCGAGCCCAACTAGAAAGAGACCACCGCTCATTAGCCGATTATTTTTTTCTCATTTAACCGCCAACCAAGTGGGGAGCCTGGTTACTAGTGGAAAGATTCTTTACATCCTACTGAGTTATACCTTGAGCCAATGGCAGAACATGGCACACCGGGACGCGTGAGCTTCGGACTAGGGGACGCCATCAGACTGGGCTACGACTACATCAAGAAGCGGCGGGACCGGGCGATCATCAACATCGCATCTGTCGCCCTGGGGATCGCCTTCCTCACAACGCTCCTCCTCACGGACTCCTTCTACAGGGCCTTCGTCGCCGCCGGGGGAGCCCAACTGAGCATAGAGTCCTACCAGTACTGGCTTATGTTCGTCGCCCTCATCGTCTCCGTCATCGGGATCACCAACACTGTCCTGATCTCAGTCTACGAACGGTACAGGGAGATCGGGACCCTGAAGTGCATAGGGGCCATGGACAGGCACATCCTCCTCCTCTTCCTCGTGGAATCCCTCATCCAGGGAGGAATAGGCGGCGTACTGGGGTTCATCCTGGGAGTCATCGGAGCCCTCATCTCCACAGGAGCCACTACAGGCTTCGACATCATCTTCAAGGTCCCTGCAACCGAGATATTGACCCTCTTCCTGGGATCGACGTTCCTCTCGATATTCCTATCAGTGATCGCGACCATCTACCCCGCGCGCCACGCTGCCAAGCTCAACCCCGTGGAGGCACTAAGATATGAGCTTTGACATAATAATCCAGCTTGAGGACCTGACCCGCCACTACGAGATGGGCGGAGTCCAGATAAAAGCCCTTGACGGCGTCGACATAGAGATCAACAGGGGAGAATACATCTCCATCGTGGGGCCCTCAGGATCAGTGAAGACCACACTGTTCAACCTCGTAGGCGGCCTCGACCGACCGACCAGGGGGAAGGTCTACATCGACGGCGTCGACATCTCCCAGCTTGACGCCTACGAGCTCGCATGGCTCAGGTGCCGCAAGATAGGCTACATCTTCCAGACGTTCAACCTGATACCCGTCCTCACCGCCCTGGAGAACGTGTCACTGCCCACCGTCTTCGCAGGTGTACCCAGAGACGAGGGGCTAGAGAAGGCCCACAAGCTCCTGACCTCTGTGGGCCTCGGGGAGAGGGTCCACCACAGGCCCGGGGAGCTCTCCGCAGGACAGCAGCAGCGGGTGGCCATCGCCCGGGCTATGGCGAACGACCCGGCGATAATCCTGGCGGATGAGCCCACCGGGAACCTGGACCTGAACACAGGGATGGAGATCATCGACCTCCTCCACGGGCTCAACAAGACCCGGGGGATGACCCTGATTGCGGCCACCCACGACCTCAAGATGATCACCGCCAGCGACCGCGTGGTCTGGATGCGGGATGGCGCAATAGAGAAGATCGAGAGAGGCTAGGAATTCAGTCCTTCCCGAACCCGATGACCCTGGTCTGGCTGGTGCTCCACCTCATGATTATCATCCTCACCATGGATCCCACCTCGTGGGACCACTGCCGCTCCCCCACCGAGGACATCTTCACCTCCACCTCCTTCTCTCCGTTCTCCGTGATGATCAGCGTGTTCCGGGTGTAGAGCTCCCCGACGGTAGGGCTCGTCGAGGAGTAGACGAAGGAGATATTCACCATCTTGTCCTCCTCATAGACTTTAATCATTGATGTCTTCTTCGTCATGTCCGTCTCCAGCGCCCTCAGCTCCCCCAGGAGGTACTCCTTGAAGTTGGGCACTTGCTCGGGGAGGAGCCTGACGGGCATCATGATCTCCCAGGGCCTGAACGCCCCCTCCCTCTCCCCCGAGATACTCCACCTCCTCTGGAGGGACGGGGTGATCACCGTGGAGCTCCTCAGCGAGGCGACGGCCCCCATGACCACCGCCGTCATGGCGATCCCGATGGAGGCCAGACTCCAGAAGGCGGAGACTTTCTGCTCTACCTCCAGAGCCACGCCGAACAGGGACATCCCCTTGTACAGGACCATATCCATGAGGTAGCCTATCCCGCCCCCCGTAAGGCCGATGATGGAGGCCTCCGCCACGAAGATGGTGCCGATCTGGGCGGGGTTGAGGCCCACAGACGAGAGGATGTGGATCTCCTTCTTCGTCTCGTACATCGAGTTGAGCATCGTGACCACGACGTTGAGGACGACGATCACCCAGGGGACTATCAGGGGGAGCCCCTTCCCCTCAAGGTAGCTCCCCATCAGGGCCACGTGGACACCGGCCTCCGATGCGGACCACGCCCAGTATCCCCTCTCGAGGGCAAGCCTCTCCGCGAAGACGCCCACGTCGACGCCCCTGTTTACGGACACGTCTATCCTGGAGACCCTGACGAGGGGCAGGCTCATCGCCATCGTCAGGTCAAGGAGGACGATCTCATCGGTCTCGCAGCGCACTGTATGGTACAGCGGTCGCTCCTCCGGGGGGTTCATGTTCTCCTCCTTTCCGGGGAGGTAGCTCGAGCCGTCAAAGTCCCTCAACGCCCACAGGGAAGTGTCGTCGAATACTCCCTCCAGCACCAGCTCCCTGTTCCCCAGGAGGAGGGTATCACCGACGTTAACATCCAGTGTGTCTCGGAGATCCTCCGAGATGACCACCCCACCCACCGAGGGGAGCTGCCCCTCCTCAAGCACCGAGCTGATGTCAAGCACCTCGTCCTCCAGAGCGGAGTCGAAGCCCACGACGCCGTAAATGCGCACCCCGTTCAACGTGGTGACGGG
>JAUVYU010000178.1 GCA_030602935.1 Candidatus Bathyarchaeota archaeon
CACCCGTCCAACCTCGAAAAATGCCCCAATCAACGCCTGCAACTAGAAAAACGCTCAAAACAGACCCGGTTCATACCAAAAGGGGCACCCATTCACACCAACAAACGGGCCCCCAGGACGCTTATCCTAAGCTAGCCGCACGCGCCTACCCCACCAGCCGACCATACCGGTCGACCTCCTGTCGCCGGATCCGGGTACTACTGATCGGGACACCGTCATCAGCCATCACCATCGTCACCACCACAATCAGCAACGGCCGCTTCCCCTCAGCCACACGGATCAGATTAATCGCCTCAGCCCCAGGCTCAGTCTCCTCAGAAACCAGAATCCCCTCAATCACATTACTCCGAGGACGATTCCCAATCGTCGGCCCATACCGGTCATCAATATGAATGATCTCAGCCCGCCCCAGGAACCCACGGGAGCCCAGCCACCTCTCCAGCTCCACCAGCCGCCCCTCATACCCCTCCACAGGATGCGACTTCCCCATCCGAGCCACAAACCTATCAGTCGTCAACCCGATGAGAACCCGCTCAGCCACATTAAACGCCTCCTCCAGCAGGAACCAGTGACCCTTATGGAGAACATCAAACGTACCCCCCACCGTCACCACCGAGATCAGCTTCTCCAACCGAGCCACCCCCAGATCCCCAAACAGACCAACAACCAACAAATAAACATAATGCAGGCTAGACAGATCCAACCCCACAGAAACCAGAAGGGTTATATAAAATCGACTCCCTCGAAAACACACGACCAGAGGAGACCTAATTGTCAACAGATAAGAAATCCAGCCGGATATCTGGATATTACAGGCTACCCACCGAGGAACGGGTTAAGATCCTCGCCGAGAAAGCCGATCTCACACCCGAGGAGATCACAACCCTCAAGTCAGGAGGCGGCCTAGACCCCGAAGTCGCCGACAGGATGATCGAGAACGTCGTCGGCACCATAGCCTACCCCTTCGGCATCGCCGTCAACTTCCGCCTCAACGGGGAGGACGTCCTCGTCCCCATGGCCATCGAAGAGCCCTCCGTCGTCGCGGCCGCAAGCAACATGGCCCGCATCATGAGGGACGGAGACGGCATCAAGACAAGCAGCACAGACCCCGTCATGATCGGCCAGATCCAGGTCCTGGAGGTCCCCGACATGGACAAGGCCATCAAGGCCATCGAGGACTCCAAGGAGAAGCTCCTCCAGCTCGCAGACGAGCAGGACCCCATCCTCGTAAAGTTCGGCGGAGGAGCAAGGGACATCGAGCACAGGGTCCTCGAGACAGCGGCGGGCAAGATGCTCATACTCCACCTCCTCGTCGACTGCAGGGACGCCATGGGCGCCAACGCAGTCAACACAATGTGCGAGACCCTCGCCCCCCTCGTCAACGAGATCACCGGCGGACGGGTACTCCTACGCATCATCACCAACCTAGCCGACAGACGCCTCACCAAAGCCGAGACAACCGTCAAGAAGGAGAACATCGGCGGAGAACACGTCGTCGACGACATAGTTGCAGCCTGGGCATTCGCCGACGCTGACCCCTACAGGGCATCCACCCACAACAAGGGCATCATGAACGGCGTCATCGCCGCCGCCCTCGCAGTCGCCCAGGACCACAGAGCCATCGAAGCAGGAGCCCACTCCTACGCCGCCCAGACAGGCCGCTACAGATCCCTCAGTAAATGGAGCAAGAACGAGAACGGCGACCTCGTCGGCGAACTAGAGATGCCCATGGCAGTCGGCATCGTCGGTGGAGCCACACGCACCCACCCCACCGCCCGCCTCGCCCTCAAGATAATGGGCGTCACCAAGGCCCTGAAACTCGCGGAGATATTCGTGGCAGTCGGCCTCGCCCAGAACCTGGGAGCCCTCAGGGCCCTCGTCCAGGAGGGCATCCAGCACGGCCACATGCGCCTCCACGCCCGCAACCTCGTCGTCATGGCCGGAGCCGAGGGCGACATGATCGCCAAGGCCGTGGCGCTCATCGTCGAGTCCGGGGACATCCGCTTCCCCAAGGCCCAGGAGATCGTCAACAAGCTTAAAGAAGGATAACGCAGCAGAGACCCCCCATGACCATCCTCATCGACGACGCAGGCTACGGAGACCTCCTCCACGGTGCAGTCATAGGAGCCTACAGGCCCGAGACAGACGACTTCGTCTACGACGTCGTCCACGTCAAGTACTTCCAGAAGCCACTCTTCAAAAAACAGGTCTACAGGGACGAGACAAGGCTCATCGCCCAAAAGCTCGTCAGACGACTGAACCCAAGAAAAGACGAGAAGATAGAGATCTGCAGAGGAGACATCCTCGACAAAGCCGCGACCTCCCTCAAGGAGTCATACGGCGACGAGACAGTAGAAAGAGTCAAGGTCGAGGGACGGGCACAGGACCTCATAGAAGGAGCCTACCTCGACGAGATACGCAACCTCGGCTACGAGCCCATCCCCGACAGAACCGAGAAATGGAGCAAAAGCTTCTGGCACATGTACAGATGGCTAAAAGCCAACCCCCGGATGATCAAGTACGCCAAGACGGGATGGCCGAGACTAACCAAGAACAACCTCCTAAGAATTTGATAGCCTTTTATTCAACTACCACCACAAAATAACGACCGACCATGAAACCATGGCTCCTGAACATACTCGCATGCCCCATCGACAAGCACCACCCCATGGACGCCTACTTCTTCCGATGGGAGACAAGCGCGGAGGAGATCAAAGAACTGAAAACCGGGGTAGCGCAGCCCTCAGACGAGCTCAAGAAGAAGCACAAGCAGCTCGCAAAGCAGTTGACCGACGGGACGATAAGCCCCCCCGCAATAAGAAAGATAGTGGACGAGTCAGGCGTGAACGACGCCGCAGACATGCTCACCACCACCAAGGACAAGATAGCCCAACTGGAGGGCGAGAAGACGGAGGAGCAACTCCTGAAAGAGCACGCCGACGACTTAAACACAGTCTACAGATACCTGAACATGATGGAGGTGGACACAGGGCTCCTCGTATGCCCCGAAGGCGGACGCTGGTACCCCATAGGGAGCGCCATCGAGACCATCCCCGAGATGCTCCCCGACGACCTCCGGGAGAAGGACAGGGACCTGAAATGGCTCGAGGAGTGGCGGCAGCTGGTCCCCGAACACGTCATAACAGACGGGAAGCCATACAACCTATCATAATATTCGCGTCCGCCAACCGACTCCCCAAAGCCGTTCATAATAATATTTGTATGTCTAAAGAGATCACCAACTAAACGATAATAACAATAAACTATAACGTAGCCTTCGGGTGCGACTGACCTCTTAAAAGCGTG
>JAUVYU010000159.1 GCA_030602935.1 Candidatus Bathyarchaeota archaeon
ATATCATCCATACCTGAAAACAGCCCCAAACAACGAAAGCAACCCCGGAACTCCCCCGATCGGATCCCCATCATACCAAAAGGAGCACCCATTCATACCAACAAACGGGCCCCAGGACGCTTATCCCCCGCCAGCGACACGCGGACCCCTAAACCAGCCCCTCGACGTACCCCTCCACCTCGAGGAACGCCCTCTGACGAAGGAAGACCACGGCAACCCCCTCACCCCTCAGCCTCCTCCTCAGCCCTCCGTCATTCGTCGCCACCAGGTAACCACCACCCACGGCCAGCCTGAGGATCAGGTCGTCCACGCTCTCACCCTCCAGGCGATCACCCTCAAGAACCCGGCACCTCCCCGCAAGCTCCAAGGCAAAGTCGATCTCCCTCAACAGCGACGGAGAAGCTCCATCCCGGAGCAACCCCAGCTCAGTCAAGGCCGCAGCCGGAACCAGACACACCACCAGCGGACCCAGCAGCCGCTCAACCTCACCGAAAATATCCACGCCGAACCTCAGAGGCACGAACAGAAAATTAGAGTCCAGGATAACCCCGCGGCTACCCAACCTCAACCCTTCAGCGTCCCGATCCCTATCAGCCGCCATCTGCTGCCGATCCTCCGGCTGATTGCCACCCGATCCCCTCCCTCCCCGCAGACAGGGATCGTGAGGGACGCCTCGAAATAGTCCTTAGACACCTCGGTCACAGAGCCCATCGTCTTCGTCGTGCCCACGTTAAGGAGCAGTTTCTCGCCCTTCGCCACCAGGGCGACCTTCTCCATCTCACGGCTGCCGATCACCGTCTCGAACAGCTGGACGTCCAGCCCAACTTCGCTCAGCACGGGGGGCAGCGTACCCGGCTTACCAACGTAGCTCCCCACCAGCCCGTCCGACTTCGTCAGAGACGGATCCAACAGGGTGCCCATCCCCACCAGCCCCCCCGGCAGGGCCTCATCCACCTGCCCACCGCCGGCGTGGAGACTCGTCACCTCCGTGTAGAGCTCATGCATCTTAAGCCGGTTCCTCTCCTTGATGGGCAGCCCCGGCCTGACCTCCACCTCATCCCCCACACTGAAGCTCCCGTGGATAACCGAGCCCCCCAACACGCCCCCCACCATCCCCTCAAGGGAAGTCCCGGGAACATTCACGTCGAAGCTCCTTATGATGAACATCCGGGGCGACTTGGACGGATCCCTCTCAGGCGTCTTCAGGTACTCCTCTATCGCCTGGACCAGGAGATCCGTATTCACGTCGTGCGCCGCTGCCACCGGGATGATAGGCGCATCCTCCGCCACGGAGCCCTCAACGAACTTCTGGATCTGATTGTAATTCCGGATCGCATCTTCCCTCGTCACGATATCGATCTTATTCTGGACCACGATAACATTCCTGAGCCCCACGATATCGATGGCAGCAAGATGCTCCCGGGTCTGAGGCTGGGGACACGGCTCATCCGCCGCGATCACCAGGATCGCCCCGTCCATCACCGCCGCCCCGCTCAGCATCGTCGCCATCAGGATCTCGTGACCCGGCGCATCCACGAAGCTCACCGCCCTCTGGAACTCGCAGTCCGAGCCACACTGAGGACAGACAGGAGACATACTGTAACACTCGGGCTCGTCACAGTTAGGACACTTGTAGACCGCAGCATCAGCGTAGCCCAGCTTGATCGTGATACCCCGCCTCAGCTCCTCGCTGTGACGGGACGCCCAGACACCGGTCAACGCCTGGACCAGAGTCGTCTTACCGTGGTCCACGTGTCCGATCGTGCCGATATTTATCTCAGGCTGCTCGGGAAGCTTAACGATCTCAAATCGCCTCTTTTCGACTGGTGTACCTGTGAACTCTCAGCTTATATACATTTATGAATCCGGGGAAATTACATCGATTCCCCTGAAATCAACGCATCAAAATGAAAAGTGCTCATTTTATAAGCCTACACGAGGAAAAGCTATGAAACGGGGTGTGAAAATGGCCTCAGACGAAAAAGTAAGCATCAAGATCCCCAAGTCCCTATACGATAAAATTCAGGAGAAGATCCAGGGAACCAGCTTCTCCAGCGTCGATGGCTACGTCGCCATGAAGCTCGAGAACGAGTTCCCCACGGAGCCCGTGTACACGAAGGAAGAGGAGGAGCTGATCAAGGAGCGCCTCCGGAAGCTGGGCTACATAGAGTGAGGGGATGAAAGTGATCCCACCCCACGGTGGAAAACTCATCGACAGGCTTGTACCTGAGAGAGACAGAGCCCACCTCAGGGAAGAGGCAGGCGAACTGACCTCAATAACAGTCTCAGACGAGCTCAGGAAAGACCTCGAATGCATAGCCTACGGGATATTCAGCCCCCTGGAGGGCCCCCTCGTCAGGAACGATTACTCCTCAGTCCTCGAGAGGGGGAGGCTAGAGGGCGACCTCCCATGGACGTTCCCCATCGTCCTGGATGTCATAGAGGAGATCGCATCGAAGATCCGGGAAGGAGGCGACGTCGCCCTGTCTCAAAATGAGACCCCCTTCGGGGTCCTCCACGTAGAGGAGAAATACCCACTGGATAGGAGATCTCACGCGGAAAACATATTCAAGACCCTGGATGCCGCACACCCCGGCGTGGAGAAGACGGAGAGCATGGGGCCCGTCCTCCTGGGGGGAAAGGTGGACATATTTGATGAGACCCCTGGCAAGTTCCCCCGGTACCGACTCATTCCCAAGGAGACCCGCTTCCTGTTCCAGGAGATGGGCTGGAGGACCATAGCCGGATTCCAGACCAGGAACGCCCCCCACAATGGCCACGAGTACGTCCAGAAGACAGCCCTCGCCTTCGCAGACGGCCTGTTCATCAACCCCCTCATAGGCAAGAAGAAGGCAGGGGACTTCAAGGACGAGGTGATCATAGACACATATGAGACCCTCATAAGCAACTACTACCTCAAGAACTCAGCCACCCTCGTCACCCTCGAGATGGAGATGAGATACGCCGGGCCCAGGGAGGCCATATTCCACGCCATCGCCCGCAAGAACTTTGGCTGCACCCACTTCGTCGTCGGCAGAGACCACGCCGGCGTAGGCGACTACTACGGCCCTTACGAGGCCCAGGAGATATTCGACGACTACCCGGACCTCGGCATCGCACCCCTCTTCTTCAGGAGTTTCTTCTACTGCAAAAAGTGCGGAGGCGTCGAGAACGACAAGGTCTGCCCCCACGGCCCGGAGGACCACATCGACTTCAGGGGCCGGGATATGAGGAGGCTGCTGATGGACGGGGAGCGCCCCTCCGAGCTCCTCATGCGCCCCGAGGTGGTGGACGCGATCCTGAAGCACCCCGACCCCTTCGTGAGGTAAAACTTTGAGGAAAGCACTGCTCATAGGGCTGGACTGCGCGGCCCCCGACCTCCTGTTCAACAGGTTCATCGACAAGCTCCCCAACTTCCGCAGGATGATGGACCGAGGAATCCACGGCAAGCTCGAGAGCAGCGACCCCCCGATCACCATCCCCGCCTGGACCGTGATGGCCTCCAGCAAGTATCCGGGGACCCTGGGCCTCTACGGCTTCCGCCACCGCAGGAACAACTCATACAAGGACATCTGGATCTCCACCTCGAAGAACATCAGGGAGAAGAGGATCTGGGACTACGTCGCCGAGGCCGGAGGACGATCCTGCCTCGTAGCCGTGCC
>JAUVYU010000145.1 GCA_030602935.1 Candidatus Bathyarchaeota archaeon
CCACGACAGGGATCATCGAAAACATGGTCATGAAGCCAACTACATACGTTTCAGAGAGAGCAGAGGAGGACAACACGACCTATCTTGGAGCTATAAACTATGACCCGATGCTTGAAGACGCTCTGGGAGATGTGGAGCTCCTTAAGAAAACCGAGTTTTACGACTCGATAAAGGATCTCACCGAAAAAATCGGTTGAAAAAAAATCAGCGTAGAGTAGATCACCGTTTGCGGTTGAATCTCCTCAAGGCGACATCCGCCGCTACTAGAAGTGGATCGTAGAGTTCAGAGACGGCCGGGCAGTACGCCAGCTCAACTTTAGTAAAGTCCTCTATGGTCATCTTGTTCTTGATCGCCACGGAGATCACGTTGATACGCCATGCAGCTCCCTCCTCCCCGATTGCCTGTCCTCCTAGAAGCCTCCCTGTCTCCGCATCCACGACGATCTTCACCGAGATGTCCTTGGCGCCAGGCATCCACTTAGGCTTGGTCTGCATGTTGGCCCTTCCAGCGATGACCTTGAAGCCGTTCCTCTCCGCGATCTCAGTATTGTAGCCGGTGCAGGATATCTCCAGGTCGCCGATGAATGAGACGAACGTCCCCATGCCACCGTCATAAACGGCATCACCCCCGGCAGCGTTTACACCTGCGACTGCTGCCTGCATGAACGCCGTCGTTGCGAGAGCTATCGAAATGGGTTTGTGGTCTACGCCGCTGAATGATGCTGAGCAGTCTCCCAGGGCGTAAACATCTTTTACGTTCGTCATCATACGCTCATCCGTGACTATGGCGCCTCGCTCTGTGGCTATCCCAGCCTCCTTTGCGAGCCTCGACTCCGGTCTGACACCTACAGCCATAACCACGATATCGGTGGGAATCGTCTCTCCGGCAATCTCGACCGCCTCGACGTGATCATCACCGTTTATCCGTTCGATCCCTTTTCCGAAGAGGATGTGCAGCCCTTTGGACTCCAAGTATTCGCTGATGATCTTCCCCATGTCTGGGTCCAGGTTCCGGGGGAAGGGAGGCGGGCTTCTCTTGGTCACCCACACGTCCAGGCCAAGCTCCATGAGAGCGAAAGTAATCTCCAGCCCGATAGCGCCCCCGCCGACGACAACCGCCCTCTTGGATTCAAGCGCGGCGTCCCGTAGCGCCTGGGCGTTCTCGGGGTTGGTAACTACGTGAACGCCGCGACCCAGCAGCTCCTTGGCTCCCGGGATCGGCAGTATCGTCGGCTGGCTTCCAGTGGAAATTATGAGGGAATCATACTCAAGCCAGGAAGTCTCCCCGGATTCGAGGTCCTTCACCTGAACCCTCTTCCCCTCCGTGTCGATGGAGATCGCCTCGTGTCGCAGCAGCTTCCTGAGCTGCCTCGTGGAGGGGACTGTGTGCTTGAGATCCTCAAAGCTCTCCACAACCCCCTCAATCGCGTAGGGGAGGCCGCATGGAGAGAACATATCGTAACTGCGTTTTTCCACGATTGTGAGCTCGGCCTTCCTGTCGAACCTGGAGGCCGCCCTCGATGAGTAGAGGCCCCCCGTTCCGAGGCCGATTATAACGATCTTGCGTGACTCTATAACTTTCAGTTCGCCCATTCAGAGCAACTCCTTCTATTTACATCCGGTGATTTTTATGCTTTCCAGTGTGAAACGTTGATCAATCTTCAACATCGTACAAAATCAATACTCTTTGGGCAACCCCTGAAGTTCTTCGTGCGTGAAGACCGGACCGTCCAGGCACACGAACTTGCTTCCAACGTTGCACCTCCCACACTTACCTATCCCGCACTTCATCCTCATCTCAAGGGAAAGGAGGATATCACTCGGCGAGAACCCCAACTCCGTCATGACGGGGATGGAGAACCTGATCATGATCGGTGGTCCGCAGATGGCGGCTATAGCGTTTTTGGAGCTGGGCGCGGCCTCTTTCAGGATCGTCGGGATATAGCCCTCTTTCCCCGTCCATCCTGAGTCGCCCTTGTCCACGGTCACTATCAGGTTTATGTCATCCCTCTGCTCCCAGTCTTCAAGATCGTACTTGTAGATGAGCTCCCCCGGGTTCCTTGCGCCGTAGATTACCGTGAGATCTCCGAACCTCCCCCTGTTGTCATCGTGTAGAATGTACTTCGCGAGAGATCTCAGGGTCGTGAATGCGAATCCCCCGCCGACCAGGACGACGTTTCTGCCCTCCATGGCCTCGATGGGCCAGCCGTTTCCATAGGGGCCTCTGATCCCTATCCTGTCCCCCTCGGAGCAGTTGTGGAGAGCCGTCGTCACGGTGCCGACTTTCTTGATGGTGAACTCTAGGAACCCCTCGTCTGTGGGGGAGGAGGCGATGCCTATGGGGCACTCACCGGCGCCAAAATAAGAGATCATCCCGAACTGCCCGGGGGTGTATCTGAAGCTCCTTGCGAGATCCGGGTCTTCGAAAACGACCTCGAAGGTCTTTATATCGTTGACATCGTTCTCGGTCGTGATCTTCCTCAGGGCAGCGATGTTGGGCTTGTATGGATTTGATATAGACACCATCAGGTTACACGCTCATGATTTCCTTGATTGTCTCCCTTATGTCCTGGTTGACAGGACATTCCCGGACGCATCTGCCGCATCCTGTGCAGGCCAGCACGCCGTATTCCTTTGGGAAGTAGCAGAACTTGTGCATGGTTCTCTGCCTCATCCTCTCCTTCCCTGATGGCCGGGGGTTGAAGCCTGATCCCTGGAGGGTGAACTGGGTGAACTGGCAAGTATCCCAGAGACGGATTCTTTCCACCCCCGTGGACGTCTCCTCATCGATGATGTCGAAACACCAGCAGGTGGGGCAGAGGTAGGAGCAGACCCCGCAGCCTACGCATTTAAGATGTACCTTATCCCACAGGGGGTCCTCGAACATCCCTTCCAATCTCTCGCTGAGACCCTCAATCGGCAGATCGGTTTGTAATGCCTTTTCAGCCTCCTCGGACATTTTCTCTGCCCTTGCCATGTCGTCATCGCTGGCATCCCTTAACCCATGGACGCCCTCGATCATCCTCTCGCCTCTCTCTGTCAGGATCTCTATGAGATACTCCTCGCCCAGATCGACCAGCAAAATGTCTATCCCCTCCTTACCGAAGGGGCTCCCGCCCACCGACGCACAGAAACATGTGGCTCTGGGGTGGTTGCAGGCTAGACCGACGATCGATGTCTTTCCTCTCTTGTCCATATACGGCTTGTCTTTGTAATCGCCTGAGGCGAAGAACTTGTCCGTCAATACGAGGCCCTTTGCGTCACAAGGGTGAACTCCGAACAGCACCCAGTCTTTGTCGTTTTCAGAGGGTTCTTCTGTTTCTAACCCTTCTTCTCCCTTCTTGATTCTTAGGATGATCTCGGTCTGAGGAAAGAGGATCTCCTTTGAAGACAGCTTGGGGTTTTGGAGCTCAAGGCAGGCCTCACTCCCAGAGGCGACCTCCATTAGTCTGGCGTACTTTCCAGCATCGACGGGAGCGAACACCCTGTATCTCTCGATCAACCTATCGATGAGGGCTGGGACCTCCTTCTTGTCAACTATTTTGATCTTCACGCGGAATCCCCTCGAAGCTTCATATCACGAACTCCTCCGAGTCCTCCTGCTTGAACACGCTCATGACTGGCTTCTCTTCGACGTCCATTCCAGCCTCGAAGCTGAACCGCTCCTTCACGATTCTCTCACCTTTCTTTAAAAGCGTCCTTAAATCGATGCCCATGGGGCAGGAGCGGCTGCAGGCGCCACAGTCCACGCACCTCCCAGCCAGATGGAGAGATCAAACGATGTGATAGATCATGGTGTCTGAGAGATCGTTCGTCTTGCCGAACCATGCGGGCAT
>JAUVYU010000025.1 GCA_030602935.1 Candidatus Bathyarchaeota archaeon
CAGGAACTCGAATTTTACTCCCTCTCTCTCCGCTTCGTCGATCTCCTTTGTGTGGGCAGGCATCTCGGGCCTCTGCCTCCTGTAGACGATGGTCACCTCGTCAGGGCCGAGCCTGATGGCGGACCTCACGGAGTCTATCGCCACGTCTCCACCGCCGATCACCGCCACCCTTCCCTCCAGCCTCGGCTTCTCCTCGGAGTGGGCTTCCTTCAGAATCTCCAGAGCATGGTACACCCCCTCCAGATCCTCCCCCTCTATGTTCAGGGAGAGGTTCTCGGGAGCGCCCACCGCCACGAACAAGGCCCCGTACCCCTGGTCCCATATGTCGCCGAGGAACAGGTCCCTCCCGATATCGACGTTGGTCTTGACATCGACACCTGAGTCGATGATATATCTGATGTCGGCGTCGAGCACCTCCTCAGGCAGCCTGTAGAGGGGGAGGCAGGTCCTGAGCATGCCCCCGGGCTTCGAGTCCCTTTCGAAGACGGTCACTTGGTAGCCCATCTTGACAAGCTCGAAGGCCGCCGTCAATCCTGCTGGTCCAGCACCGATTATGGCCACCTTCTCCTCCCTCGTCTTCTGGTAGGGTTCTGCCTGAGCCGTCAGCTCCAGTGAGAGTTCGGCCTCCGAGGCCACGCGTTTGAGGAGCCGGATGCTGACCGGGGAGTCAAAGTTGTTCCTCTGGCATGCGTCCTCACACGGCGCGAAGCAAACCCTACCGCATACCGATGGGAAGGGGATCCGCCTCCTGATGACCTCAAGGGCCTCGCCGAATCTGCCATGGGACATCAGAGAAGCGTAAGCCTGCACGTTGACGTGCGCTGGGCATGCGGCCCGGCAGGGCGGATAGAACTTTTCAATGGCTTCAGTCGGACATTCGCCGTCTCTACAAACTTGATTCAATTATCTTTTCCAGCCTTTTTGTTTTACGAAATTGTGGTCAGAGATTATTTGTAACAAGCATTGTGTGTGGATCCCCATGCACGGCGTACGCTCAAAGGGGTTAACATTCAATCCAGCGTCACAGAGAACGAGAGCCACTTTGACCCCAAAAACCCCAAAACCAACGATGAGAGCAGAGCCGGATTCTTCGTGCGACGTGGGCATCACCTGTGAGATCTAACGAAACCTATGCAATTCTCATATCCGCTACGATTTAAGGGGCTCATGTCAAGACTCTCGATTCAATTCATGAAGCACACAGTTCAAATGTCCACCTTGATTATTGCATAAAAAGGTTATGACCTTAAAGGACATTCTCATACCAATATCTACGCTGATTATAGAGATGATCTACGACAGACTTGTGATATTCCTCGGGAGCCTTGGCATTCTGCAATGAAGCTAGACATTGAGCATTACTCAACGTCTGAGTAGACTATATCAGAGTCCTCCGTATCAAGGAGGACCGCAACAGAGCCTCTTATCCAACGACTTAGTGAGATCAGAGGCTGGAACCCTCGACGTTTAGCCGCCATGAGTAGCAGGAAGAGGACGCATCCAGGCAGCGTGAGTAGGGCGAACAGGTTGAATGCCTGATAGTACTGGGGGGTCTCCTGCAATAGGAGCCACGTGATGGGGACCGTGCTTCCCCTGGTGTTCCACCACAGGCTGGGCGTCAGCCCGGTCATCTTCCAGACCAGATCACATCCCAAGGGTATCATGGTCAGCACGAAATGGTAGAGCCAGAGCATGAGCCCCATGTCGTCGTCCTCGAATGCCAGTGGGGTGACAACGCATCCTATGTACCACACGGCTAACGCCAGCAGCTCCAGCTCAAGATGCCTGTCAGGCCAGTTCAGAAGAACGACGATTATCAAAGGGCTCGACAGGAATGGGATCAGTGTCCACCAGCGAAAGGCACCGCCGATCTTCTCCGCCCTCTTAATGGGCATGATGTAATCGGCGAAGAAGATCAGTATCATGAGTACGGCCACTAGGCCGAACCCCCTGGTGGTCTTGATGAAGAGGGGGAAATACCCCATGATGGGGAACCTGCCTACCACCTTTCCTATCACATTATCCTCGCTCACCGGTTGACTGTCCTCAACCGTATTGTGATCTCCCTTCGTCGCAAAGAACCACTCACCGTTCAGCTCCACCTTTCTGACAGCCCTGTGAACGATGTACTCATCAGAAGAATAGGACCTCGAGAAGACGAGGATATCCCCCTCGGGAGGCGGTCCAGCCTCGACCTCGTCGAAATCCTGGATCTGCCCCACCAGGATGAAATCTCCGACACCCAGCGTGGGAATCATACTCTGCGATACGACCACCATTACAGGGTACTCCGTCTTCAGGGTGGATTTCAGGACGAATATCCCGCCGAAGGCCACGATGGCTAGAAAGATGAAAAAGAGGAAATACTTGGCGTACTCCCTTAGAGTCTCACCCAACTCAGGATCCCATCTCAGCTTTCCGGTTCTTCGACGGATGGCTCTTCCATTGGGACTTCAGGGGGCTCAAGGTTCGGGTCGATCCAGATTGTTAGACGGGGACAGTTGAGCGGGGAGATCTCCCCGCCAGTGAAGCATTTATCGATGTCTTGGCAGATCATGCAGGGACAGTTTTGGATCGAAGCGATGGTCACGGCCTTGGTCTGCGAGAACAGTTTATAGGTCCAGCGTCCGTTGTGGAGGACCTTTCTTCTCTCGACTGCGCCCTTCTCCTCAAATTTGATGGCTAACCTTGACCCTTCTCGACTTGTGACCCCGAGACTCTTCCACATGTCACTCTGGAGGATCCCCTCCTCCCCCGCCTCGAGGACGAGGGATAGGGCCATCCGCTCAAGCTTGTTGTTCTTAGGCACGTTTCAACCTCTTAGACCCGCTAATCGTAGTAGATGAGCTCGTCTTCCTCGAGGATGCCGTGGAGCTTCTGTACAGCCTCCTTGACCATGTCCTCGTGCTTTGCTCCGGTACAGACGAGCTTCCCGCTTGCGAACAGGAGCATGACAACCTTCGGCACTGCCATCCTGTAGATGAGACCGGGGAACTGCTCAGGCTCGTACATCACGTTATCCATGATGTCAGCAGCGGTCTCAAGATCAATCTTGCCGTAAAGGTTCGCCGAAGCAACGATGTTCTGGATGACTATCTTCGGCTTCCCCAAGATGATTATCCCGTTGTTCTTCAGCTCCCGTACGACCTTGTTCACGGCACTTCGGGCCATCTTCTCCGACTTGGCCCCGGTGCAGACCATCTTGCCGGAACCGAAGATCAGCGTTGCGGTCTTGGGACGCTTGAGCCTGAAGACGAGGCCCGGGAACTGCTTGGGCCTGTACTCAACGTTCCTGAAGACTTTCATGATGGCCAGGAGGTCGATCTTCTGGTCGAGGGACGCAGAGGCGACCACGTTCTCGATGCTGATATCAATCTGTTTCACCATTTCATCCATTTCATTCACACTCAACTTGCATGAAGGCCTAGGCACAACATCGCTATAGACTGTCCACCTTGTCCAAGAGATCGCTCGGAAGAAGGTCCTGATTAATTATCTCCACGAGGGGAAACGAGTTCATGTTGGGCTCATGCAGGAGCTTCTCGCTTGAACTAATCTCTCCAGTGTAGGTATTGTATGTGATGAAGTTACCATCTACAGGCGTCTTCTCCTTCACGAAGTAGAGGAATATCTCGTTCAATGTACCGCCAATGATGAAGTACAAATGAGACACTCCGTTTGAAAGGTGCTGAATCACGTTCATCGATGGGGATGAGGCGACCAGCATCACTAGATCTCGCATGGATTTTAGTTGGACGAATTTCATAGCCTTCAGTATATAAAGGCCCAAACGGTTATTTATATACTTTAAATATTAAGCAACCAATTGAGAGACGAAAATGTCACATACAACATAAAGAGCATGTTACAAGTATTTTAAATCCCAACACCTTTACATAATCACTGTGTATATGCATTTAAAAGAGACATTAATTAATAGAAAATACATTATCACGTTATCTCTATTCATATTAATATACACCCTAACATTCTCATATTTCACCTATCTAAAGCACCACAACCTCTCAAGCTACGGCTGGGACCTGGGGGTGTTCAACCAGCTATTCTACTCCTCGACGTACGGGGAAAAGCCACTCTACTACACGCCGGACCTATACATGAACCCGCAGGGAAACTACTTCGCCATACATTTCAGCCCAATCCTGTTTACTCTATTCCCCCTGTACGCGTTCCACCCGGACGCTGTGACCCTCCTAATCGCTAAATGCTTCGTCCTAGCTTTTGCCGCACTTCCCCTGTTCTACCTGACGAGGGAGATAACGGGAAGCGAGAAGGCCGCCTTGGCTGTGAGCCTGTCCTACCTCCTGCACCCGGGCGTCCAAGGCGCTAACTGGTTCGACTTTCAGCCCCAGGTCTTCATACCGCTCCTGGCCTTCTCCACGTATCTCATGCTGGTAAAGGCAAGGTGGAGGCTCTACCTCCCGTTCCTTCTTCTCACGCTGTCGATACAGGAGCACGTCTTCTCGATCATGATGTCAATAACATTGGGCTATTTGCTGGTCGCTCAACGGCGTGAGAGACCGCAGTCAATGAAGAAAAGGACCGAAATGAAGGCTGTCATGGCAACACTAATTGTTTGTGTGATCTTCTTCGGCGCGTCAAGGGGCTTCATTGAGAGTTTTCCCATAGAGCAGGAGTTTTCGGACGTGTATAGAGCCTCGGGAGTCTTCAGCGTAATCGGGTTCGAGGGGGACACGCTACAGATCCCCCTGTACGTCGTCAGCCACCTATTTGAGAGCCTGAGAGCATTCGCCCACGACTTCCACCTCAAGCTGCTGTACATGGTATTGATGTTCGCCCCACTGCTACTCTTGCCCTTAAAGGACAGGTTCATCATCGCCAACCTTGCCCTGTTCCTGCCCTTCCTTGCCTCAAACTACAACGCCTACTACATGGTGGGCTCCCATTACTCGCTCTATTTGCTGCCCTCAATATTCATCTCATTGGCATATTCACTGGGGAAACACGACGTCGACACCTACAGGCTCGCAAGGAAGATGCTGGTAGCCTCAGCGCTCACCATCCTAGTCGTCAGCCCCATCAGCCCCGTCTCAGCACGCCTCAACTCCTGCTGCTACCTCCTCTGGTACCCCAAGCCGAATAACAACCCAGTGGATGTCGCGAGGGTCCATGACGTTCTCAAGCTCGTCTCTAGGGACGCCTCCATACTGACCCAGAACCATATCTTCCCACACGTTTCGTGCAGCGTCGACGCGTACCTTATCCCAGTGAAGAGCTACAACTCTGAACAGACTGAGATCATTGAACGTTACGTTGACTCCCTGATAGGGAGGAGCGACATCGTCTTGTTAGACCTGACGTCAATTGACAGTTGGACGCGCTACACACTCGAGAGGCTGACAGCCAGCCCGGACTTCGCTGTCAACGCCATATCGCATGAAACCATCATGTACAGCCGGATAACCCATGAAGAATAACCTCCCGTCACGACTTACGCCGACTGATATCAGATAAGGCCCAGAGCATGTCGAACAGCATATTCAGCTAGGACCTGGAGGGGATCGATCACGGGGATCGATAGGTCTCCGTCCTTCAGCACAAGAGAGACCTCCGTGCAGCCGCAAAGAATAGCTTGGACATCTTTGGTGATGAGCTCATCAGCCACTCGTAGAATGACCCCTCGCCCTTCCTGTAGGTCGCCTGCCTTGATGTGATCGTAGATCGCTTTCATGGTCTTGCTTTGCATATTTCTTGAGGGCACGATGATGTCCACGCCCTTGTCATTGAACCGACGTTCATAGATCCCGCTCTTCACCGTCCCGTCTGTCGCGATAAGCCCAGCACTCCTTGCATCAGGTAACCTATCTACGAACGCCTCGGCGGTTAACTCGATCATGTCGAGCACCGGGATACCCAGCTTGGCTCTCAGATCATCGATGAAGAAGTGGGCAGTATTACACGGTATGATGATGAAATCTGCCCCCGCCTGCTCCAGCGCCGCCCCAGCCGTGACCATCTCACCCAACGGGCTCGGACCTTCTCCGATAATAGCAGCGGTCCTGTCGGGCACCTTTGTGTTGCTGTAAATGATCGTGCGGGGATGATCACGATCCTTCTTGGCAGGAGTTGCCCTTATGATGCGGTAGTAGAGATCAGCTGTGGCCTCCGGACCCATTCCACCTAGTATACCTATGATCTTCTCATCCATTGGGAACCCTTACAATTCTAGTTATGTTGGACGTATTTGATATTTGATTCCATGATATCTGAACGCTTCACCCTTCGAAGGGACTCTCCCCCGTCACACAGAACATGCACAGGTGAGACGTCGGCAGCCCAACAGCCCTAATTACGCTATCTGGGGAGTTGTATCTCACCTTGTCTATAGATGGAAGGTTGGAGGCCACGAGATCTCCGATCTCGTCCAGCGTTTTTCCCTTGTAGGCGGCCGCTGCCAGGGGTTTATCGTGTGGATCCGAGAAGCATGGATAGTAGATGGGGGCGTAGCTGACGAGGAAATCTACCTCGGCTGCCCCTGCCTCTCGCAGGTTCTTGGCGACTGACTCGCTCACGGTCCCCCTGACGATGCTGTCATCGCATATTATAATCCGTTTTCCGCTTACAGTCTCCTTGATGATGTTGTGCTTAAGGTCGGAGGCTATCTTCCTGAAGTCAGGGTCGTCGATGATGTATGTCCGCCCCAAATAGGCGTTCTTGATCACGCCCTCGTCATGGGTCACGCCCAGGGCCTCGGCGACCCCTGTGCAGACAGACCTTCCGGAGTCTGGTACCGGTATGAGGGCTGAGTTACCGAATTTCCTATCATCGACCCCGTACTCCTCCTTCAGGTGATGTGTCTCCACGAGGGCGTGCCCCAGCCTCTTCCGGGCGAAATGGACGTTCTTACCCTCCATGACCGAATCGGGTCTACCGAAGTATACCCACTCGAAGACGCAGTGAGCGGGACGGGGCTCCAGCACCTGTCTCTCCTCGAACCTGTCGTCGCTCTTAACGACGTAAGAGCCTGGCTTGACGTCCAGCCTCTTCTCGATGTGTCCTCCCATGGCCTCTAGCACGTCGAGGGGTGCTGACTCTGAGGCGACGAATATCTCATCGCGATTGTGACCTATGAAGAGGGGTCGGACGCCTCGCCGATCCCTCGCGACGAAGAGCTCGCTGCTGCCCGTAGCCTTGTCGAGGAATATCATCACCAGTGAGAAGTAGCTGTCTGAAAGGTCCTTCATCATCTCCGCGACCGCTTGATCGGGGGTGCTCACCTTGAGCTTCTCGAGCAGGTTTTTGCCAACTACTTCCTCGTTGAAGCTGCCCTCTCCGTCTGTTATGTGACCATCAAGGACTAGGGCTATCTTGTAGGGTTCATTCTCGTACTCGACCGGGGGGAGACTACCGTTCTTTGCGTTCTCCCCGGAGGCACAGCCGATGACTATGTAGTCGTTAGGGTGGATGAAGGATTTGATCTGTTCATGGAAGACCTTGGAGACGAGGCCTGGTCCATTCCACGTCCGAAGAGAGTGGTCGCCAGCCGCTGAGATGCCCGAGCTCTCCTGACCGCGATGCTGGACTCCGTAGAGGATGTTCAGTGCTTTCTGGACCGCGTTGTCCTTAGAATATACGCCTACGACGCCTTTCATAGAGCAATGTGATTTGTATCGATATAAAAAGAAAACGTATAATTTTT
>JAUVYU010000087.1 GCA_030602935.1 Candidatus Bathyarchaeota archaeon
GTAGCTGAGCCCGCTCAGGAACATGGGGACGAGGGCCGCGAGGCCGGCGGAGAACCCGAATATGAAGACAGGGAAGAACGCGGAGCCCGTGGGCCCTATCAGGGACTTGTGGAGCCTCCACTCCTCCTTGAGCATGTAGACGAAGAGATGCCTGTCCAGGTCAGACGGTAAGGATCGGCCCCTCCCCCACGAGACGCATGAATATGTCCTCAAGGTTCTCCCCCTCTGCATCCCTCATCTGGTCAATGGTGCCCTCCTCGATGATCGTCCCGCCGTTGATGACGGCGATGCGCGTGCAGAGCCTCTCAGCGATCTCCAGGATGTGGGTGCATATGAATATGGTGCGCCCCTCCTCCAGCAATCCCTGGAGGTACTCCCGGACCTTCCTCTGGAAGATGGGGTCGAGGTTGATGAAGGGCTCGTCCAGGAGCAGCAGCCGGGGCTCGTGGATGAAGGCCGAGGCGAGCATCATCTTCTGCCGCTGCCCCTTGGACAGGTCCTTGCAGAGGACGTCCCTTTTGTCCTCCACCTCGAAGAAAGACAGCCACCTGTCAACCCTCTCTTTGATGTCGTCCAGCCCCCTTATCCTGCACGTGAGCTCCAGGAGCTCCTGGGCAGTCATGAAGGAGGGCGGCGTCTCGGCCTCGGGGACGATGCCCACGGCCCGCTTGACGCCGATGGCGTCGTGAGAGGAGACCCCCGCGGTCGTGGCGGAGCCCGCGTCAGGGAGTATCTGGCCCGTGAGTATCCTGAGGAGGGTGGTCTTCCCCGCCCCGTTGGGGCCGAAGAGGCCGAAGAAATCTCCCTCGTGGACTGTCAGTGTGACGTCATTCAGGGCCTCGACCTCGGCGAATCGCTTGGAGACGTTAACTACTTCTATTACGGGCATGCGCATTCCATCCAATATTTTTACTCCCTCGTGGGCCTCAGACACGGCGTCCATGGAACCGACTGGAACTCCCAACGGAGGGTGACTCAAAATTCACGCTTACCCTTCAGATAAAATCATTCTGTATTACTGCTTAGTCTTATTGATACACGTTCTCGACGTCAGGTCCTCCAACGCTCCCTCCTCAGGAAGTCCCCGATATCGAAGACGTTCTTCAATATCCTCTTCCCCTGGAAGCTCTCGACCCTGCCATAGCCGAGGCAGCTCCCATCAAACATCACGAGGCTGAGGACCCCCTCTTCAAACTTCCCCTCCTTCTTCAGGATGCTCTCCTCGAAGACATCGCGTCCGCAGACGAAGAGCCACCCCGTCTCCCTGTTCACATGGACCTTGTTGAGGGGTCCCTGCTCGGAGGCGAGTTCCTGGAGCAGCGTGGGGCTCGGGTGGAACAGCTTCCTATCCTTCCCCAGGAGCTTCCCCGCGTAGACGAGGTTGTCCCACCTGAAGATGAAGTTATCGAGTTCTTCTCCGACGGTGAACCTCTTGTTGTTGATTCTCAGCAGCCGCTCCTCGTCGACGGTGAGGGATGAGCCCACCCCCTCGAGGAACTTCTTCAGCAGCCTCACTGCTTCACCGCCTCCGCCACGAAGAAGCCCTGGGTGCCCACCTCGTCGGGCCAGAAACGCATGGACCTGCCGACGTCGTCGTCCAGCTTCTCCCCGAAGACCTCGGTGAGCCCCCGGCTCCCCGGCCCCTTTATCTCCCGGAGCTCGACGTCGAAGTTATCCAGGAGCCACTGGACGTTCAACTCGTCCTCCTCGGGCTCCAGCGAGCATGTGGTGTAGGACAGGACGCCGCCCACCTTCAGCAGCCCCACAGCGGTCTCGAGGAGCCCCCTCTGCCTCTCGGCGTTCCTCTCCACGTCAACCAGGCTTCGCTTGATAAACCAGTCCCCGTCGATGATGTAGTTGCCGGAGCACGGCACGTCGAGGAGGATCTTGTCGAATCTGATCTCACCGAAATCCAGCTCGTTGACGTCCGAGTGGTACACGACGCAGTTCTCGACGCCGCACCTCTCCAGGCTGTTCTCAAGGGCGTAGAGCCGGCTCCTGTCGACGTCGACGGCGACCACAGCCCCCTTGTTCTCCATGTGGGCCGCGAGCTGGGACGTCTTGATCCCCGGGGCCGCACACATGTCTAGGACCGCATCTCCTGGTTTTGGTCCGAGGGCCTCGACGGGGAACTGGGAGGCGGCCTCCTGCAGGTTGTAGTAGCCTAGGAGGTACTCGAAGGAGGCGCCGAGTGAGAATGGGCTCCCCTCGATGGCGTATCCGTCCCGGAGGTAGTCTATCTTCCTCAGGGAGACCCCTAGCTCTATCAGCCTCTCGAGGAGCCACTCACTCTCAGCCTTCAGGGTGTTGACCCTCAACGACTTGGAGGGTGTCTCATCCCCGGTGAGCTCGTGGCCCAGCTGCCTATACCTGTCGAGGAAGACGGACTTCATTGGATCGGTCTCAAGATCGACTCTAAGCGTTATAATGGTTATTAGAGTGTTTCTCGGGTCATGAAGGTTTCCCTAGAGTGGGTGAGGACGTCCGAGCGTTAGTCTATAAGAAGTAAAATGGTACCATTTACACACATTATAGAGATATTTATGAGCCAAGAGAAGAAGCGAGGTCCTTTAGAGGGGATCACTCCTGAGCAGAGGCTTGAACGATATTCTACGCTCTTCAGCTTCACGCGCGCGCGTAAAGAAGTTAGCTGAACAATGGAACGTCAACGATCGAGGTATCAATGGAATGATCAACCAGGCGCGCGTGACCTCGACCTGCTCTGTTCGAAGGGCGTCGTTCGTTCTCCTGAGGGCGAATGGTACCATTCGGAGAGATACCCGCGCGCGTATAGAATTGGTGTCCTAGGCGTAGCTGGAGTTAGTACATCCATTTGTTCCACAGACTTCCGTTCAGTACCGGAACCTTCCACCGCATTCGGTACATTGTTCCATCTTATTTCGGTCAGGACTGTACCACCAATCGGGGAACTGGTCGTCTTCGACGCGCGCGCCGAGAGTCTAAACGTTTAGACTGGGTTCAAGACATGTATGTGTTACACGCGCGCACCGTATGAATGGTACCAATGTGAATGGTGGTGTTTTCCCTTTTTTTCTCAGGTTCCTACAGGCGCGCGCAGTTGGAATACGCTTCTTTAGAATTCGGTATCTCTCTAGTACGGGATGTAACGGTACCATTAACGAAATGTTTGTCAAGTACAGGACCTGAGAAATAACGGTACCCTTGTCAGAGAGAAGGCATAGGCTGTACAGCCATGAGATCCCTGAGGTTGTAGAGGGTTTGAGGCTCAGGTTGGAGGTGCGCGCGCATGCAAGCACGTTGATCTCTTCATCGGTGAAGGCGGTCTGATCCGCTATGCCGCGCTCAGGGTCGCTGTCAGGCGCTGTCGTTAGCTCCGCTGCGCTCCGCTGCGCTCCGCTCCGCTATAGCGGGTCTACCAGAAACCCTGTCCCTAGAGAGGGGTTCCGAGGAAGAACAGGAGCGTGTACCGTCTTAGCAGAGCCTAACGGAGCTCCCTTAGCGCCAGACAGCGCGTTAGAGCCAGGTGCAGCGACAACAGCGACCTTGACAGCGCGTGCAGGGCTATACCACCAATCGGGGAACTCGCCGTCCTCGAAGCGCGCGCCGAGAGTCTAAACGTTTAGACTGGGTTCAAGACATGTATGTGTGTGCGCGTGCGAATGGTACCGATGTGAGTGGGTGGTGTTTTCCACGTTTTTTCTCAGGTGCTTACAGGCGCGCGCAGTTGGAATACACTTTTAGGAATTCGGTATCTTCGCAGAACTATGCAGTAACGGTACCATTAAGGGAAAGTTTATCAAGTACAGGACCTGAGAAATAACGGTACCCTTGTCAGAGAGAAGGCATAGGCTGTACAGCCATGAGATCCCTGAGATCCTGGAGGGCTTGAGGCTCAGGTTGGAGGAGCTGATTGAGAAGAGGGAGGACCCTGAGAGGGCCGAGATCGCCTTCCGGACCCTGTATCGTCTGGGGGGAAAGATCGTTGGTAGACCCAAGTATCCAAAGTTCTCCTGGGAATTCCTGAGCTATTACTTGGATTTCAATATGCCCAGAACCGAGGAAGCTTAAGCTAAGGAATGGTACCATTCAGAACGCATGGTTGTTGCGTGCGCGTTAATGTAGGCTTAATTGTGACAACGACCCAAAAAGGTTCAAAAGAGGCTCCTTTTTTCTACGTACTACAATATGCGCGCGCGTTGATTGTGTCTTTCAGAGGAATTCTAAACAGGCTAGCGCGCGCATAATGGTACCGTTTATTATAAAAATTCATCGAATTCTTCTCTTCATGAATGGTATCAATATTGACACATTAGCGAAGTATAATCAATGCGCGCGAAAACAGTAATTCTTGAGGGCTTTATGTTCCCTTTTCAAAAATCAGATTCTAACATTAACCTATATTTTTATCCGGATCAAGACATAAGAGGAAAACAGATATGATGTTACCCCAATCCATGGGCCAGGCCATCAACATAAAGAACTTAGTGAAGCGGTACGAGGATGTGACCGCCGTGAACGATCTCAGCTTCAGCGTTGAGAAAGGCGAGATCTTCGGCCTCCTCGGCCCCAACGGAGCCGGGAAGTCCACTACTATCAATATACTGAGCGGACTGTTGGAGCCCACGAGCGGTTCCGCGACCGTGCTGGGATTCGACGTCCAGAGGGAATCCGCTAAAGTTAAGGAGAGGATAGGGGTCTGCCCCCAGGAGCCCGCCTTCTTCCCGTACCTGACGGGTAGGGAGAACGTCGAGTTGATGGGTAACCTCCAGGGGATGCC
>JAUVYU010000250.1 GCA_030602935.1 Candidatus Bathyarchaeota archaeon
GTCGATACCAGCGACCCTTCTGACCTTGGGGACCTTGCCCTTCTCCGCTGACTTTATGTAGTAAGCTACTGCTGCCATGATCACTAGTAAGCATGCAAAACCGAACAGTCTTCCACTTTGTAGAATTGCCATTTATCATACGTCTCCTTTTTTCTCTAACCATTAGTTATCATTAATATATATAACAATTCTCAATGAAGAAAAAATCAAAAAAGGCTTATTTTTATACGCATTTCTAGCTATTCTTCAGCGACTTGAAGTGCATGATTTACAGCATCCTTATTAAATGAAATAAAAAATACTCCATTTTTTAGTTAAAAAAACTGGAAAATAAGTGGTATTTTCATAATTTTATTGGTATTCGAAATAATTTTTAATTAAAATAATCTGGATCATACTTCAATGATCTCTACGTTTGCCCTCGGTACAGTGACTATTGTTCCGTCGTCGAGCTCAACGTCGAGAACCCTCACGTAGGACTCCGACTTGAGTTGCTGTAGCTCGACTGGTAGGCTTGAGACTTTTCCGATGGTGCCGAAGTAAGGCTTCCGAATTATGCGTACAGGTGTGCCGGGCACCATGCCCGAGGTCACCTCCCCAGCCTCCTCCTGTCCTAGGTCCTCCTCGTGGGGGATGATGATCTCGGGACGGAGGACCCCTGCCCTGATCTGGGTGGCTCCATTGACGGAGGCGAGGCGGCCCTCGAACATCTTGAGGAGGTCGAATGTCCTCTGCGACATCGTCAATCTGCCAAATCCCTCAGTCACGATGAGGGTGAGGCCGACATCCTCGTGGCCTGTTATCGCGACGCCGATCTCCTCCCCGGTGAACTGTATGATGTCGGTGTGGCGGACTCCTCCCACCATGATGCAGGAGACTCCGACTTCACTGGCCTTCCTGAGGGCGTCCAGGGTGACCAGGGACCCCCCAACGAGGACCGCGCCTCGATCCCCGGCATGAATGTGCTCCTCTGTGAGCTCCTCCTCGGGGGAGTCGACCGCAATCCTGATCTTCCCGTGGTCCTCACCGCCGATGCCGAAGATACCCTGAACGAGGGCTGCGTTGGTCTCGATGACGACGCCCTCCCCCGGCATCACTTCAGATACTTTTCCGGGAATGTAGGCGCTCAAGTTGAGGGGTATCGGGGCTCCCCTGAGGATGATCTGACCGGTGATCTCCGATACGGAATCTATGTATCCATCTATTGGGGAGACGACCTGTTTCTTAATCAGGCCGAAGAGGGCGCTGTAATACGCGATGTTCTCCCCCTTGCTGACCTCATCGCCCTCCTTCTTCAGCATGTACCTGAACAGATCGGTGGCGTCGACACCCATTATCGATGACGCCTTCACGATCTGGGGGTCACCACGGATACTTGCCTGCGCCACGATGGTGCTGTATTCCACCTCGCCACCGACCTCGACCAACACCTTTCCCTTGAGGGGGAGGCGGCGGGTCTTCTGGACCAGTATGGACCGCTTCACCTTGAGGCCGGGCGTGTAGGCGTGGGCCTCTGACGATGTCTTGTCCTCTGACTGATTCGATGTCATCTTAAAGGATCTCCTCCAGCTCTTCCTCGGGATAGAGGTCCAGAGCCTTGAACCACTCCTGAAGCAGCCTTCTCCTTGTGTCCGCCTCCTCGGGGAGATGCAGAGGTCGACCCCTGGCGTCCATTAGCACTCCGGCCGCTCCCCCCATGATCGTGGCCTCGACGATGTGCCCATCCCCCTTACCAACGTCGAAGTGCCTCGCGGGTTGTATCACCGCTTTAGCCTCGCTCCCCTCCGGGAGCTCGATGCGCTTGATATCGCCGAATTTGAGCTCCTCCTTCAGCGTCTCACCGCTGGGCAACGTGAGCTCTACAGTCATGACCAGCTCCCTCCGCGCTCGCGCCTTTATTTCCTCTGCGATCGTCCCCACGGGGGCTATGCAGGTCCCCAACCTGACGAGGCAGTCCTTGTCGAAGATGTTCCACGCTGCGTCTCTGTAGACAGTCGATAGGACGCCGAGGTGGGGCATCATGAATACGCTGTCCTGGAACATCTTCGTCACGCCCTCTGGCTGCCAGGCATCGGTCAGTATGAACATCGACTGGATCCTCCTCGGAGCATGGCTGAGGAGTCCCCCCGTGCCGGCGAAGATGTCGATGTCCATCATCTTGATGTAGGTCTCATCCAGCTGCTGCTCGAACATCGAAGCGATGTCCCTCTCCACTTGGATCCCCTTAAGCCTCGTAGCTATGGTCCTGTGATGGGTCAGGCCGAGGCGGAGCGCCTCCCTCGCTACGGAGTGCTCCACGATGAGGTCCTCAAGGGTCTGCGGGATGGTGGTGGGCCTGATCATCTTGTTCATGAGACTGCTTGAGACGTTCTCCTCGTCGAGGTCGAAGGGCAGCCACCGCATGATGTTCTCGATGCCGGCCTCCTTCATGACGTTAGTGACGCTGTAGCTCATCCCCAGGTTGGCGCTCACGCTCCTGACGAAGCGGTCGCCGACTACCGAGTAGACGTTGGTCGTCGCCCCCCCGAGCCCAACGCCCAGGATGTTCTCCTTGAAGCTGCTGGCGATGAGCTGCATCGCTATGCCCTCGCCCGCGGGCGTGGGCATGATGTCCACATCCGTCCACTTCATGAGCTTCGAGTATCCCGGCGCGTG
>JAUVYU010000236.1 GCA_030602935.1 Candidatus Bathyarchaeota archaeon
GACCTTCTTGAGGATCACTTTGTCCGTTGGGTCGACCTTGATGGCGATCTCTTCCAGGTACTTGAGGGCCTGCTCCTGTGCGTCCCTGAAGCCGTCGATGATGACCGTTGCGTGGACCTTCTTATCCATGAGCTCCACGGCCTTCCCGAGGAGCTCACCGGCGAGGACCACCACCGTCGTGGTTCCATCGCCGACCTCGTCGTCCTGGGTCTTGGAGATCTCCACCATAATCTTGGCGGCCGGGTGCTGTATGTCCATCTCCTTGAGCATCGTAGCTCCATCGTTGGTGATGGTGACATCCCCGAAGCTATCCACGAGCATCTTGTCCATGCCCTTGGGGCCGAGGGAGGTCTTGATGGCCTGGGCGACGATCTGCGCCGCCCGTATGTTAGCGTCCCGGGCTGATGCACCCCTGCTTCGCTCGGTGCCTTCCCTGAGGATGATTATAGGCTGTCCTCCTGCGCTCATGTCACCATCACTCCTCGTCCATGTCGGGCATGCCGCCCGGACCGCCTGGTCCGCCCGCCGGCATGGATGGCGCAGTAGCTGCGAGGACGTCGTCGATCCTCAGGATCATGGACGCGACCTCGACCGCCGACTTTATCGCCTGCTGCTTCACCACCAGGGGCTCGACTACGCCCTGCTTGAGCATGTCGATGACTCCCTCGTCGAAGACGTTGACCCCCATGCTGCTTCCATTCTTCTTCTCGTGGGCGGCCTTTATGGCGACCATAGTGTCTATGATGTCCAGCCCCGCGTTCTCCGCGAGGGTCCTGGGCACGACCTCGAGGGCGTCCCCGAAGGCCTCGATTGAGAGCTGCTCCCTGCCTCCGACGCTCGGGGCGTAAGCCCTGACCGCCTTAGCCAGCTCGGTCTCCACGGCTCCTCCGCCGGGGACCATCTTGGGCACCTCCACTACGTCGCTGATGACGTAGAGGGCGTCGTTCAGAGCCCTCTCGGCCTCGTCTATCATCCTCGCCAGACCCGCCCGGATGAAGATGGCGACCGACCGGGGGTCGTCGCATCCCTCGACGAAGATCATCTTGTCGTCGGCGATCTTGCGCTCCTCGACGAGGTCGCACTGTCCCAGGTCCTCGGCCTTGAGGTCGGAGAGGTTGGAGACCACCTTTGCACCGGTGGCCTTCGCCAGCTTCTCCATGTCAGACTTCTTGACCCGTCTGGCGACTAGTACGCCGGCCTTGGCCAGGTAGTGCTGAGCCATGTCGTCGATGCCCTTCTGTGCGAAGACGACGTTCGCGCCGGAGTCCGTGACATGGTCCACCATATTCTTCAGCATCTCGGCCTCCTGGTCCAGGAACGCCTTGATTGCGTCGGGGCTTCGGATACGGATCTCAGCGTCGAACTCTGTCTTCTCCACCTCCAGCGCCGTGTCGATGAGTGCGACCTTCGCATTCTCGACCTTCTTGGGCATGGCGGCGTGGACGATCTCCTTGTCGATGATGACTCCCTGTATCAGCTGGGTCTCGTTGAGGCTCTTGCCCTCCTTCTTCACGATCTGGACGTCGTCCACATCGGCGAGGGTCTGCCCATCCCGCTCCTCCCTGACCTGCATTATTGCATCTATCACTATGCTCGCTAGGCCCTCCCGAGACCTGGCGACGGTCTTGCTCCTCATGGCGGTCATGGCTAGCTTCATCAGGGTCTCACGGTCCTCAATGTCGACGTCCAACGCGATGTCGTCTAGGGTCTCCAGGGCCTTCTCGGCGGCCTTCTGGTAGCCCGCGATGATGAGAGAGGGGTGGATGTCATCGTCCAGGAGCTCCTGGGCCTTCTTGAGCAGCTCCCCCGCAAGGATGACCGACGTCGTGGTCCCATCTCCGACCTCGTCGTCCTGGGTCTTCGCGACCTCAATAATCATCTTTGCAGCGGGGTGCTGCACGTCGATCTCCTCAAGAACGGTGGCTCCATCGTTGGTGATGGTGATGTCCCCGAGGCTATCGATGAGCATCTTGTCCATGCCCCTCGGGCCCAGGGTCGACTTCAGCACCTCAGAGATTATCTGTGCGGCCATGAGGTTGGACCTTCGGGCGTCCCTACCCCGGCTTCGCTCGGTTCCTTCTTTCAAGATTAGGACAGGTTGTCCTGTCATGTATGCCATTTCATTTTTCACCTACGTGTACACGTGGAGAGGCGCCATCCAGAGGGAGAGGATGTAACGAAGTTCCACCTCCGATCTGAAGCAGCTACCCCATCCATCATGCTTTTTCAAGTGCATACGTTTCTTCAGAGCCGAGTTTAAAAACGTTATGCGAAAAACGCCAAAGTCCCGGGAAATATGCCCGTAAGAGCTTGGCTACAGGCGGAATCTATCGTCTATGTTATTTCGGCCCAATCTCGTAAACAAGTTCTTACACATGATCCCTCGAAACTAGGATATCGCGAAGGCTCAGGGTGACTGTGGTCTAATCGCGTCAGCTATCTCGCCGATATCAATTGACATCGTCTGAGATCCGCTTCCCTCCAGGGCTCCACCGAGGGGCAGCCTCACAGTGAATGTGGAGCCGACTCCCACCTCGGATTCCACCAGTATATCCCCCCCATGGGACTCCACGATCCTCTCACACACGGAGAGGCCTAGACCGGTCCCCTTCGCCTTCGTCGTGAAGAGAGGCCTGAATATCTTCCCCATGTTCCCCTCGCTGATACCCACTCCCGTGTCCACTATGTCAACGAAGGCGTACTCGTCAGTGCTACGTCCCTTAACTGTCAATTGGCCGCCATTGGGCATGGCCTGGACGGCGTT
>JAUVYU010000097.1 GCA_030602935.1 Candidatus Bathyarchaeota archaeon
GCGCTGCGGGCACAGGGATTCGAATCTTGAGAAGCAGCCGGTCGTGGTCGACCGTGGACTGGTGGTCGGCCTCTTCATCCCCCCGCTGAAGGCGCAGAGGCACCTGACCAAGCCCCTCTCCCGGTACGGCAGGGAGAAGGAGTACATGCCCGGGGAGCTGTTCCAGCCTTGGCACGGGGCTTGAGGCACGCAGCCTAGCCGCCTCGGCCTCCGGTGAAGGTAAATAAAGCTCCGGCCATATGATAATCCAATTGTAGGAGGTATATTCATGGAGTTTGACAAGGTCCTGAAGAAGAGGCGGAGCATCCGCAAGTACAAGGCCGACCACCAGTCCACGGTCGACCACGACCGGCTGCTTCTCAAGATTCGAATCCCTGTGCCCGCAGCGCCGGCACCTGTAGCCCTTCCCACGACCCATGGACTCCATCGCCCCTGCGCACTCGGGGCATGCGGGGTTGACCATCCGGACGTCCTCCGCGACCTCGAGGACCTCCATCTTCTCCAGGTTCAGGGTCCTCCTGGAGCCCTCCTCCCTCACCCCCCCGTAGGCTCTCACGGCATCCCCGGGGATCAGCTTCCTGACGACCTCCCTGAACGAGTCGGTGGGCTCATACGCCGCGCAGTCAGTCCGCCCCGTCTCGTCGGAGAGCCCGAAGATGACGTGCCCCCCCTTGATGGTCCTGGGCGCCTCGGTGACCTCTCCGCTGACTATGGCGGGGCTGTAGGGCTCAAGCTCGTCGACGTTGGACCGATATCTCAAATGGGCGTCGGTCCCCTGGTTCGACCTGAAGATGGCTCAGCGCTCCACGGGCTCGAGGGGCCTCACCATCTCGTAGGCCCTGAAGACCGCCTCAGGGGTCTCCCCCCTGACGCCGTAGAGGACCGGGTCCGGCCCGTGGGGGGCGATGAGGACCCGCCCCGACTCGGGGTCCACGTTGTTGAACGTCGCGTCGCCTAAGGCTTCGTTCATGTCCCTCACGGAGCCCTCATCCAGCATCCGGGGGCTCCCGCAGTTCTCAGCCATCCGATAGGTGAGCACCTCGAAGGTGTGGTCCCCCCTCTGGAGGCCGCCGACTGCCGCCAGTGCCCCGATGAGCTCCCCATGTTCTTGTAGCCTATGGCCTGGGCCCCCGCATCGTCTATGAGGCTCAGCGCCTCCTCCAGGGTCACGACCCCCTGGACCACCTTATCGGAGAAGTCCTTGAATGAGTCAGGGATATCCCCTGTGTGGAAGACCACCCCGGGGTTGGTGTTCCCGCACTGGAACTCGGCCTGACCCTCGACGGCGTCGACCACCATCCTCCTCACGACCCCCTCCATCGCGGCCTCGACCTCCATCCTGAGGCAGACCGCCCCATTCCCCCGGGTCTTCCAGGGGACATTGGGGTTGAGTCTCAGGAGGTTGGGGTAATCCGTGAACCTGACCCCGAGAGCCACCAATTCCTCGATGAGCCTCGCACCTATGTACGTCGTGCAGCCCCCTTCGGGGGAGTCGGTGTCGTCGAGTCCGATGTGCAGGAGCAATGAGGGTCCTCCCGAGAATGGTAAAGAACCGAATAATAAAAGGTGGCGGCATTCTTGGTTAGCCGATAATCGCCAAGGTTTTAAGACCTCAGAGGGCTGGATGCCTGTTTTTTCCCATTTTTGGGAACCTTTTCCTAAAAACGGAAAAAAAGCCCTAATTTTTCCTATTGCTGGTATTAACTTACCATTTTGGCTAGAGAAGCCTTATATCTAAACAATGTTCCGTAATAGTATAGGAAACAGGTGGAAATCATGAAGAGAAACAATCTGGATATCTGCGCTGACATCCTCCGGGTGTCCCGAGGCGGAGCGAAGAAGACCCATCTCGTGTACAAGGCGAACCTAAACTTCAACATAGTGAAGAAGTACATCACAGGGCTCACGGAGAGCGGCCTTCTTGAGAAGAACGGCGATAGGTTCTACGTCACGGAGGAGGGGAACCTATTCATAGACAGGTACGTCAAGCTGTCCTCACCGTTCCACGTAATCTAGGAGGATAAATGAAATGAAGCGAAGGGTAATACGCTACTTCTTCTCGGTGGCCTCAGTCTACCTGACCATGAGCTACCTGACTCAGCTGTTAATGAGTATGGTCAACGGCTTCACGTTCTCGGTAATGTAGAGACGCACCATCACCCCTCGCTTAATAGGCGAAGGCAAAGCGATTTCCAGTAATTTATCTTATTCCCCTGTTGTAGTGTTTTCGCCTCCAAAATTCCGAAAAGAATATTTCCTAAAGATCACATAATACACCCATGCTGCCCGGATTAGAGACCATAGCTATTAGGCGGAGAACACAAGGCCTCACTCAGACCCAGCTCGCGAATCTAGCTGGTGTGAGCCAATCGTATATTGCGAAGCTCGAGGCCAACAAGATCGAGCCCTCCTATGCGAAGGTGAAGGCGATCCTCGGGGCCCTTGAGGGCCTGGAGAGGGGGAGGGAGGCGAAGGCCAGGGATATCATGACCGGCGCGGTCATCGGCGTCCAGAGAGGCGACCCAGTTCACAGGGTCGTCGCCCTCATGGACGAGTACGGTTTCTCACAGGTACCCGTCCTCGACGGGGACAGGCCGGTGGGAAGCATCACGGAGAGGACGATAATCGACAGGATGGTGAAGGGCGAGGGTAAGGAGCCCATCGGGGAGAGGCCCGTCTCCGACCTCATGGAAGACCCCTTCCCCCAGGTGGGAGAGGAGGCCCCCATCTCACTCATCGCCAACATGCTCAAGGTCTACCCCGCGGTGCTGGTCCACAACAAGGGTAAGACGACGGGCATAGTCACCAAGGCAGACCTGCTGAAGGCCCTCACCTGAGGAAACTCGGCCTACTCCCGAATGAGATGAGATAATATAAAAACTTGGGAAAATTAGACAACGATCATCGTGAGTGTGGATCTGACCTTATCAAGGCGCCTGATCTTCCAGCTGATGGTGTCCTTGAGATCCTGCATCGTCTCCGTCTGAACCCTGGCGATTATATCGTAGACGCCGTAGACCATGTGGGCTTCCTTGACCTCGGGGATCGCCGTGAGGTCCTTCAGAACCTCGCTCTCGGAGCTTATCTCAGCGTTGATCAGTACAAAAGCAGTCGCCAAATTCTTTCACCTCGAAGAATTTAATCCACCACGGGTACTTAACGTTTGCTGACTTCGTAAAATACGTGTTTTATGCGTATTTTAGCCAGTATGAAGCTACATTACGAGAGACCACCAATTCGATAATATACCCTTTTCATCATGTAGAGAGAAGACGGGAAGCTCCAGAGGCTGATAATCATGGTTGTCTTGAGAATCGCGGGAAAACAGTTCGAATGCGAGATGGCGGCCTTCGACATGACGGGTACGCTCATGGACGTGAAGGCGAGGACAAGCTCCCGAGCCAGGCTGAGAGCGCAGACGCTGGCAGAGCTCGCCGGCGAAGAGGCCGTCAGGCACTGGGCGAAGCTATCTGGGGTCGACACGGGGACATGGGACGTTGACGATGACGGCCCCCTAGCGAAGGCCCCCCGGAGGGAAGACCTCATCGTGGGCGCGACGGCCCTCTACTTAGCCGGTCACGGGTGGCAAGAGGCCAAGGAGCTCGCCAAGAAGGCCTACGATGAGGCGGACAGGCAGCTGCCCAGCTTCTACAGGCCCACCCTATTCGAGGGGGCAGAGGACGCCCTGAGGTGGCTCAAGGAGGCCGGCCTGAAGCTCGCGATCGCCACGAACGATCGCAGGGCGGATGCCGAGGCCTCCTTCAGAGTTGCTGGCGTCTTGCCCCTCTTCGATGCCGTGGTGGGGGCGGACGAGGTCGAGAACCCGAAGCCGTCCCCAGATATGATCCAGCTGGCCTGTGAGAGGTGTGGCTCCAAGCCTGGGAACATGATATACTTCGGGGATCAACCTACGGACATGCTGGCCGGGAGGGCAGCGGGAGTGAAGGCCGTGGTTGCTGTCTGCTATGGCTCGGAGCCTACCCCGGAGATATCTGAGCTTGCCGACATCGTCATCGCTTCCTTCGGGGAGATCGAGGTTCTCTGACCTCCTCTGCCGAGGCCTGCATGCTGAGATGACATAAATATCTATGGATGTATGAATGAGCGAGGGGTCGCCTTGATTCTGGATGAGGCTGTGACCGCGCGTGAGATGCGGGCCATTGAGATGAACTGCGAGTACCTGGGGGTCTCCAAGCTCCAGCTCATGGAGAACGCCGGAAAGACCGTTGCAGGAGCAGTGAAGGAGAGGTTCAGCCCCAAGACCAAGGTCCTAATAGCATGCGGTCTCGGCGGGAACGGAGGCGACGGCTTCGTCGCAGCCAGGCACCTAGCAGGCCAGGGCTACCCCGTCACCGTGATCTTACTGGGTAGACCCGAGAACATACGCTCCGAAGAGGCTCGCGTCAACTGGGAATCTCTCGTGAACATGACCGACAGCGTCAAGATCACTGAAGTTCACGACTCCGCTGAGATACAGCCCCTCAAGGCCAGCGTGATTGTAGACGCCCTAATAGGGACCGGTGTGAGGGGCACCC
>JAUVYU010000032.1 GCA_030602935.1 Candidatus Bathyarchaeota archaeon
CGTGCCATTCCTCGCCGAGACCCAGGCGATGGCCCCCGACTCCCAGTCCCCCGCCCTCGCACCGTACCTCTCCTTCAGGCCCTGCACCTCGTCTGCCACGAGGTCGCGGTCACCCGAGACCAGCAGCCCCCTCTGGACATCGATGGGGTGGTCATCCCCCAGCCAGCTGAGGTCGATCTCCGTGGAGAAGTGGTCTATGGCCTCATCGGAATCACCCATCAGCTCCACAATGTCGTAGACGATGGTCTTCTCGACGAGGACGATGGCGTCCCTATCTATCTCGCCCTCCATCCCCCCGCACGTCCCGATGTTCATCAGCAGGCGGGGGGACCACCTATCGATGGCGTACTGGGCTGAGGCGGCTGCCGCGATCTTCCCCCAGCCCCCGTGGAAGAAGATGACCGCTTCATTCTCACCATCTACAACAAGATCATACTGGAACCACTGCCCCAAAGGCGAGGCTTGGAGCTCCACATCGGGCAGGATCTCCAGCATGACCCTCCACTCGGTGTCGGCGGAGACTACCACGACAATCCCGTTCATACCCCCATGTTGCCCCCACGAGGACTAATGTCTTACGTTTGGAAGACCATCTTTTTCAGACACCATTCACCGTATGAATGACGGAGGTTGCTGACACGACCGGAGAGTCCAGCTCTGAACGGGTCCTGAGGTTCTACTACCCCCAGCCCAGCTTCCCCGCCGTCTCGGTGACCGGCGGAGGCTGCGCGCTGAACTGCAAGCACTGCGGAGGCCACTACCTGGAGGGCATGGCCGACGTCAGCACCCCGGAGAAGCTCAAGCAGTTCTGCGTGGGCCTCGAGGCGAGGGGTGGGGCCGGTCTCCTGGTGAGCGGGGGCTCCACGCTGGAGGGGCGGGTCCCCCTGAGGCCTTTCCTGCCTACGCTGGGGTGGGTCAAGGAGAACACGGACCTCATCGTGAACCTCCACACTGGGATGCTCGACTTGGACGAGGCCGAGGAGATAGCGGCCACGGGCATAGACATAGTCTCCGTGGACGTCGTGGGAAGCGAAGAGACCCTCAAGGAGGTTTACGGCCTCGATGCCTCGGTTGAGGACTATGGGGATACCCTGAGATGCCTCGAGGAGGCGGGCGTCCCCACGGTGGCGCCCCACGTCTGCGTCGGGCTCCACTTTGGCGAACTACTTGGGGAGTATCGCTCCCTCGATATAATTGGACACATCGATCCAGAGGTGATAGTCTTCCTCGGATTGATCCCGACCCCTGGGACCGAGATGGCGGATGTGCCTCCTCCAGAGATAGATGACATCATTGACGTCATCTCAGCTGCCGTGGAGAGGTTCCCGAAGGCTGCGGTCTCCCTGGGCTGCATGAGGAGCAGGCAGGACAAGGAGGAGATGGAGAGGAGGGCCATAGAGGCGGGCGCCTCCCGAGTCGCCGTAGCGTCACGCTCAACGCTAGAGTGGGCTAGAGAACAGGGCTACGCCGTCAAGGTCATCGACGGATGCTGTACTATCCCTGAAAGACTGGAGGAGCGGGCCCTCAGGTCATGAATCCAGCGTCAGCTTGAGGACGTGAGCGAAGTCCTTCTCGGAGACGCCGAATAGGGCGATCTCCTTCCCCCCGAAGAATCCCTCCACGATCTCATCGATCTGGGAGGCATCTCTCCCGTTAAGCGCCTCTTCGAGGTCGTTTATCGCCTCCTCAGGGTGCATGAAGAAGTCCCCCGTAACCTTCACCGTGGTCAGGACGCCGTCTTTGACCTCGGTCTCGGCGACCAGCAGCTTGCCCCCGGGGACCTTGTACTCTGCTCGCTTCATCTCTGGAACACCCACTCCCTGGAGCTGTACTTACCGTGGAGCTCCCTCACGAGCTCCTCCTCGCGCTCCGTGAGCTCCCCCGGCTCGAGGACGACGTCGAAGGTCTCCTCGAACCCCTTCACGAGGGCGTCCCTCGCCTCCTCGAAGGGGACCTCCCTCCCCAGGTATCGGCGGACGTTGGTCACCCTCTCCTCCACCGCCTGGATGAGCTTATCACTTATCTTGGCGTCAGATACTCTCAACACTTGGAACATGGTCCTGAGGTCGCTGTCGACGAGGACGGTGCCGTGCTGGAGCACCACCCCGTGGCGCCGGGTCTGGGCGTTCCCGGAGATCTTTTTGTCCCCTGCCACGATGTCGTTGACGGGCTTGAACTCGCAGTCGACCCCCAGCTCCTTCAGGCCCCTGACGATGGCCCCGCAGATCAGCTCGTAGGACGCGAGGATGTCCTGGGGTATCCGCGGGTCGTTCTCGGGTGCCACTAGGCTGTACGTGATCTCACCGTTGTAGTCGTGGTAGACCGCGCCTCCCCCCGTGATCCTCCTTATGACGTCCACGCCCTTCTCCTCGCAGGCCTCCAGGTTCACCTCCTTCTCCACGCTCTGGAAGTAACCCACTGATACAGCAGAGGGGTTCCAGCGGTAGAGCCTCACGGTGTTAGGCGTCTCACCCTTGGGCCTGGCGAGGGCGATGGCCTCGTCTATGCTCATCTGTGTGGGGGCGTCCTCGATCCTCATGTCGATGAGCCTCCATGTCTCAGTCATCTTTCATCAACCTCGTTAACATCTCCTTCTCTCTGCGCAGCTCCTCCTCAGTAAGGTCCCTGGGGTAGTTGTAGAGGGGACCCGACGGCCTCTCGTTGTAGTAGGGGCGATTGCATCCGGGGCAGCCCGTCGTCTTCAGAGGCGTGCCGTCCGCGACCAGTTCGTCGAGGTCAACCCCCTCGCCAAGGCTGACCAACTTCCCATCTTGGAACCTCATCTCCTCAAATCTACCCCTTCCCTCGGTGATTAGGTGGCGCGCTAGCTGCATCCGCCTGTATGATTCAAGGGGGGGCTGGGGCCTGTCCGCTAGGGGCGTGTTAGGTATCGGCGTGAAGGCGAAGAGCACGGCCTTGATCTCCATGTCCATCAGTTGCTGGATGACCGCGACGGCCTCCTCCTCCGTCTCGCCGAGCCCTATGATCAGGTTCGACATGACGTTACCAACGCCGAACACCTCGACAGCCCGACCGAGGGCCTCCATGTGGGTCTCCCACCTGTAGGGGCTCCCCGTGGTCATACCCTTTATCTCGTCGAAGAGTTTGGGCGTCGCGGCGTCGAGGGGGATGCTCACTCTCTCGATGCCAGCCCCCTTGAGTGTCTCCATCTCCTCCCTCTTGATGGGGCACGTGTCCAGTGAGACAGGGAGTCCCGTGGCCCCCTTCAACGCCTTCAGGAGGGCTAATGTGTCATCGACGAACCCAGGGTAGTTGATTATCTGGATGCAGATCCTCTCTAGGACGTCTTTCTTGGGCTCCCTGAATCCCTTGAGCACGGTCTCCGTCGGGAACTCCGGCCACATCACCCTGGAGAGATGGGACCTCTCGGAGCTGCTCTCCCTCGCCTGGGTGCAGAAGAGGCAGTTGGCGACGCAGCCCGCCTCCGTGTAGAGCATCATGTAGGCGGTGGTCGGGCTGGCGTCCAGCCTCATCTCCCTCAACCCAAGCACTGCAGCGGTGCCTATGCTTATCCTGACCTTACTGGGAGTCACTGCGTTCAATCTTTCCGTAACGAGAGCTAAAGAACGTAGATATAATTAAACTTAGGCTCCCCGCCGCATCCCTACATTTCTTCCCGAGATGAGAAAAAGGGTAAAGCCTAGACGTCGACTTCCTGGGACTTCTTGCCGGACATGTACTCGATGTCGATCCTGCCCACGACGGTGTTCTCGAGGCTCTCGGGCTTCCTGTTGGCGATCATGCTCTCGGCGTTCGGGTCCAGCTGCCTCGTCATGAGGGACATGGCGTGCCACTTGTCGTCGAGGCTCTCCAGGAAGGTGACCCTCCCGGAGAAGACGACGGTGGCGTAGTTGTGGCTGCACTCCACCTCGACGTAGCCATGGTCAAGAAGGGCCTGCCCCCAGACCAGATCGTTAGCCCTCATGTAGTCTAGCTTCTTTCCCTCGCCTGCGCTGTGGAAGTAGATGCAGTGCCCCTCCTCGTCGTACCCGTGGCTGAGGGTGACTATGTAGGGTACGTCGTCCTTGGACAGGGCGAGGGTGACGTACTTGGCAGCCTTGAGGATCTTCTTCATGACGGACTCGTCCGTGATCTCCTTGTCTTTCCGCCTCACGTGGTAGCTCATGATTATCCTTTATGGCTGGCCGGTGAACGATAATAAATCTTCTACAGGACGCCCTCTTATCCCTCGATGGAGCTCTCGGGGCAGCTCTGGCACCTCATCCTGACCTCCTTGGCGTAGGGGATGGTGATCTTACCCTGCGTCGTCTCCTCGAACCCTCCCTGTGCACACTCGAGGATGAACCTGTCGTTCCAGACGGCCACCTTGACCATCTCCCCGCATAGACCTTGGAGTTCGCACCTGTACGAGGGCATCAGCCACGCCTTCCGATACGCCTGATCTACGTTCTTGGGGTTTTTAGGGTTTGACCCTAGGCTAGACATTCAATATGATCGAGATGAGCTGACCGAATATCATCCCCGCCAGCAGCCCCGTTGATATGTAGTGCTTGCTGGATGCGGTGCTGAACTCGTATGCAACGGGGATGAGCTCGTCGACGGTTATGTAGGTCATCACACCGGCGGCTAGGCCCAGACCCATCCCGATTATGTATGGGCTCCCCCCCATGGAGAGGAGGAGCCAAGATCCCACCAGGGCTCCAATCGGCTCCGTCATCCCCGACAGGAACGCTATGGTGAGGGCCCGTCTCTTGCTCATCCCCGCGATTGTCAGGGGGGTTGCAGTGGCTATGCCCTCCGGGATGTTGTGGAGGCAGATCATTATCGCCACGAGGAACCCCAGCTTTGGCATGTGGGTGTAGCTGGCGCTCACGACGAGTCCCTCCGGGAAGTTGTGGATGGAGATGCCGATGGCTACGATGAGCCCCGTCTTCAGCATTCTGGGATTTGCGATCCCCATCTCCCACCGTCCAATTTCCATGTGGGGGACTGTGAGATCAATCGCCATCATGAGGATGGCTCCTACGGTGAAGGCGATGGTGGCTTCGACGTTGCTCACCAGGGTCATGGACTTCACGAAGAGCTCGAGGAACGAGACGATGAGCATCACGCCCCCGGCGAAGCCCATGAGGAAGCCCATCAGCCTGTCATCCATCTCCCCGAAGAGGTAGACAACGAGCCCCCCGATCCCTGAGGCGGAGCCGGCTATAAGGCTCATCAGGAAAGGCGTCAGCACGTCCATGCGAGATTCCTCGAATTGCTATAACAAGAATCAATGAATATTTAAGTCTAGCCTAAAAAAAGATGGATAAAACTATTTCACAATAGGCCTGATCTTCATAACCTCAGGATTGACCAGATTCGGGGGCTCCTTCCCCTGGAGAACGCTGACGAGGTTGAGGGCGGCGGTTGTCGCCATCTTCGTTCTTGTCTCCACGCTCCCACTGGCCAGGTGGGGGGTTAAGACGATGTTATCCAGGTCGAGGAGGGGACTACCAGGGTTGATAGGTTCGACCTCGAAGACATCGAGGCCTGCACCTGCTATTGCACCGTCTCTCAGGGCTTCGTACAGCGCCTCCTCGTCCACGACCGGCCCCCTCGATGTGTTGATCAGGATGGCGGTCTCTTTCATGGCCTCCAGCTCCCCTGCTCCGATCATGTGGTGGGTCTCGGGGGTGAGGGGGACGTGGAGGGAGACAAAATCTGCCTCCCTGAGGACCTCATCCCTGGACTTGTAGTCGATCCCCAGCTCCTCCTCCAGGTCTTCCCGACGGTAGAGGTCGTGGTAGATGACCTTCATGTCGAAACCCTTGGCGCGTTTGGCGATCGCCGAGCCGATGCGGCCCATTCCCAGGATGCCAAGAGTCTTACCGTGGATGTCGGTGCCTATAAACATCCTTGGCCCCCAGGCGTGGATCCACCCCCTGGCCCGGATGTGGCGGTCAGCCTCGGGGATCCGGCGGGCGGCGGCCATAAGGAGGGCGAAAGCGGCGTCTGCGGTGGTGTCTGTGAGGATGCCCGGCGTGTTGGTGACGTAGATGCCCCTCTCGGTGGCAGCGGCAACGTCGATGTTGTTGTAGCCCACGGCGTAGTTGCTGATCACCCTGAGCCCCTCCGCGGCGTCCATCACCTCAGCGTCGATCCTCTCAGTGAGGAGGGACAGGAGCCCTTCGACGTCGGCCACCTTCTCCAGGAGCAGCTCCCTGGGGATGGCGTCGTCCACCCCCTCGTAGACCTCGACGTCGGCGTGCTCCTCCAGGATCTCAATCGCCTCATCGAACAGCTGCCTCGTCACGTAGACTTTGGGCTTGACCATCATGATCCCCGGTATTCAATGGAAGTGTCAAATAAAATATCTTGCCCCGTCAGAACCTGCTTCGGATTTATTAAGTTGAGCGACGATATTGAATTCATTGGGATATTTTCTGGGAGTTGAAGCATGGAATGTTTGATAGGCTTGAGCGTGCCGTCGAGAGAGGCAGGGAGCTGGGCGCCTCCTACGTCGAACTGAGGGGCGAGGATGGGTTCATGGAGTTCCTCCAGATGGACGACGAGCGGGTGAACGCCCTCACACAGAGATTAGAGAGGGGCGTCGCCATCAGGGTCCTGGCTGACGGGGCGTGGGGCTTCGTCTCGACTGGCAAAGTAGATGATCTTGAGGGGGCCGTGAAGGAGGCCTACTCCATGGCGAAGGCGGCTGCCCGGACGCGGAAGGACAAGATCATCTTGGCGGATGTGAAGGCGTACGAGGAGGTCATCGAGCTCAAGGTGGAGAGGGATCCCCGGGACGTCCCCATCGAGGAGAAGATCGCCTACATGCAGGCCATGACCAAGGCGATACGGGACTACGACGAGAGGATCACCGCCGTGACCGTGAAGGTCAGGACGGCCTCGGGGAGCAAGTACCTGGTCACCTCCGACGGGGCCCGTATCCGCTTCCCCATTATGCTGGTCTGGAGCTACCCCTGGGTCACCGGGAAGGAGAAGGGCCAGCTCAGCGCCGCGCGCCACGAGGAAGCCTCCACCCATAGAGGGTGGGAGTACATGGACGAGATAGCCACACCAGAGCACATGGCCGAACAGGTCGCGAGACGGGTAAAGCTCCAGCTTGAGGGCGTC
>JAUVYU010000002.1 GCA_030602935.1 Candidatus Bathyarchaeota archaeon
GACGCATTGGCCCGTTCATTCGGAAGAGGGTGAGGTGTTTACGGCTGAGGCGATGATAGAACATCTTGTGGGGTTCATTGATTATCTAGAGACAGAGCAGAGAGAATGGTTCAATGCTTTGCGTGAAGCTGTAGCTGAAAATGAGAGATTAAAAGAGTTAGCTGAGGAGCGGTACGAAGAGGGTTTTGAGCAGGGAAGGCAAGATCATGGAATATTTGTCAGGTGTGTTTATTGTGGCAAGCCGTATCAGGTGGTACCGTTGAGTAAGGCTCATGGGTTGGTCACTCAAACGTTGCTGGAGAATGGTTGGGGTCACGCTGCTTGTGTGAGGAGAGACGAGTATCATCGTGGAGCTGGGCGTCGGGCATTAGAAGCTGAAATGATAAGATAGTGATTGAGGGGCTATACTCTGAGCCCTGTTCAGCCGTTCAAGAACGACGTTCAGGTTCCCGAGTAAAACAGCCAAGATGTTCATAAACAGTCAGCCAAAACGCTTAGTATTTCAGGAACGCCTAGTTTCACCGGGGACCCTGCGCGCGCGTTCACTAGCCTTTGCGCGCGCGGGAAGGCTATAAGATATGGCAATAATGAACATTGAACTTCACGAAGGTTATATTTTGGTTCGCAAACACGAACTAAACCCGCGAAAAGCTGTTAAGGGGAGTCCACAGGCGTGGACCAGTTTTACTGAGGACAAATGGTACCCTATTTTCAGAGAAGACATCGACTCAACCCTCAGGAAATCGACCCAATTAAGAAGACCTGCTATCACAGGCTGTTTCATTTCCTAGAGGAGTGTGCCCCTAGGGATCTCCTAGAGGCGGCCGCCCTGTTCCGGGTGTACTACCGGCTTAGGGAACACGTCACGAACAGGCCCAGTTATCCATCTCACAGCACTTGGGAGGAGATAAGCGCCTACCTGAGTTACGGTACCGTTTCTGAGGAGGAGGCAGCCTGATGGGTTTGTTGGAAGAAGAATTAGAAAGTCTGAAAAAGATTACTGGCATGGGCTCTGCGCTCAAGTTATTCTGGCTCCCCAACATAAATTCGGAAGGAGTGCGTGGCGAGGTTGTTAATGGAGTTATAAAGATTTATGATAGGGAGGAGGAGGCGGCTATATTGACCCTCAGACATGAATTTCTTGATTACATGATATCCAAGCAGATAATCCGGCCTCTCATCAAACGGATTAATTTGCAGAGCAAGCTCATAGATTCCCTAATGTATGAAAGAAAGGAAAACGTGATCGAGAAGATAATCACCCTGTTGGAGACGATGGCTTAGAACTCTCCTCGGATATATATGTGAACTTTTTTAAAACGATAGACCCGCTGGGCAGAATCTTGTATATGTCCCAGCCTTTATTCAAGAATTCCTCTACGGATTCTTCTTCGATTATCTTTGTGCTGTTCTTGACCCTTGTGCTGTTCTCCTTCTGCTGTAATCTTTGCATCTTACCCGCGTCCACTCTTAGTTCATCATATATCAGCATCTTCTCTGCATCTTCATAATCCAAGTCTCTATAATCTTCCAAACTTAATATCCGCTCGCGCACGTCAGTTACACCTATCTTCTCGAATATGTAGTCACGTATCTCAGGGTTATTGAGATCGATAGCACCCATCTCAACCATAGTTTTCATAGTGGTCAGTTCGTTGCTTTCCTCCTTTATATCCCTCATCGCCAGGTACTCTTCCGATTGGAGGAAACTCCTCCGCATATCCTCTATAACCTCTTCCGGCAGGTGTTTATCAATCGTGTAACGAGCCAGCATCCCCCCGGAATGCCCTTGAAAGAACTGCCTGTACGCGTGGGTGATCTTTCCAGCGCTCTCGGCTATGAGTAATTTTGTGGCGAAGTAGCTCCGGAGGACATAGGGTCGCCAGCTGAACCTGGGTCTTATCGCGTTCCTGATCTCCCCTGTGATGGTTTTGGTCGATATGTGTCTCCCCCGCCTTCCTTTCAGCGCTATGGCATCCTTCCTGAACTTGGCTCTCTCGAATCCACGTTTTACCGATATTATGGCGGATTGGCGGTCCAGATTTTCTCCGCGGGACATCCTGCTCTCAAGATATGCTTTCAGACACTTGGATCCCTCGGTCGTGATGAAAGTCTCATACTGTCTCTTGGTCTTGCTAAGCTCGGGTCTCACTATTATTCTGACGGGTATCCTCTTGAATGATACAGTAGAGTCACCAATAACAAGATCTGGGATGTCCTTGACCTTGAGGCCGTCCGTTCCCGTGGCGTTCCCTAGGGTCATCGGCCTCAGACCGGCGAAGGCGATAAATGAGATTGAGCACATTCCCCTAGTGGTGGCATAGTTCATAATTTGCAAGAGTTCGTCCTTGTCCGGTATTACCTCGTCCTCTATCGTAGGAGTCAGGTTGTTGTTTCCCGTGTATATCTTTCTGACCAGGAGGACGCCGTTAAACCTGAGCCAGTTCTTCACACACTTCACATAGTTGTTAATGTACCCTGGGGACTTTCCCTCATCGAACTGCTCGGAGACGAAGTCCATGATCAGGTTCTCACTGTGCTGTAGGTCCTTCTTCGTTCCCGAGGTGAACTCTTCGAGGGTAAGACCAATCTTGTTGGTGAACCTGAACAGAGACCTGGCGTTCAGGTCGGCCGAGCTCACGTTCTTCCTGGCCATGTTGTCATACCAGCGCTTAAAGTCGGCGTTGAACCTTGGGTTGTCAACCTCGACACCGTCGACGGCGACCACGGGCTCCATGAGGTAGCTCCACTTCTTGCCCTTCTTTCCCATCCTGAACCAGTGATTACAACCCTGAATCCCTTAATATATATACTTTATGCCTAATAAATTGTACGAATCCCTCCGGACCCGCCATGTCTTCTCATGGCACGCATTCACTTCGCGCGCGCAATACGAGTCCACGTGCTAATTCAGAAATAGTATTTTGAATTAGGAAATGAAGCGATACCAAGTTTTTTAGAGCAAGATAACCATCAAAATGTATGTCAATCATGAACATAATGCAGTTAATAACAAGGATCGAGACTCCTGAGCCTTGGGGTGAGGGTGAGAAGATTCCTTGGAACGACTCAGGGTTCAGTGAGAGAATGCTTGAGTATCACCTTACACAGGAACACGATCTCGCCAGCAGAAGATTCGATATAATCGATAGACACGTTGATTGGATCCACAACAAGTTAGGAGGAAAACCATCTAAAATACTGGATCTAGCCTGTGGGCCTGGGTTATACTCTAACCGGTTGACCAAGCTTGGACATAGCTGTAGGGGGATAGACTTCAGTCCTGCTTCCATCAAATACGCTAGAGAACAGGCTATCAAAGAAGAGGTTGAGATTGATTATGTTCTTGAGGATATCAGGACCGCGGATTACGGAGATAATAATGATCTTGCATTATTTATCTACGGTGAGTTCAACGTCTTCAAACCAGTGGACATAAAACGCGTGCTAAAAAGGGCGTGTGATTCACTGAAAGAAGGCGGTCTTTTCATCGCTGAACCCAACAGGTACGAGACTGTGAAACATGTGGGAACAAGTCCAGCTTCATGGTACTCGTCACAGGGGGGGCTGTTCAGTCCGAAACCACACCTGTGCCTGATGGAGAACTTCTGGGACCAAGAGAAACATGTTGCCACCACTAGATATTTCATCATAGACGCTGAGACCAACAATGTAACCCTCCACGCATCAAGCATGGTTGCATATACACGAGAGAACCTTGAGCAAATTATTAGAGAAGTCGGATTCAAGGACATCGTGTTCTATGAGTCCCTATCAGGTGGAAAAAAGGATCTTGATAAAAACCTTGAAGTTATTGAAGCTCGAAAATAGACCTCTAAGTATAGGTCGCGCGCGCGAATCCGTTATTTGAGGTATCCTACTGTCTGTGAAAACAGAATCCGCTGATTAGGACGTAGATTGAATTCCGCGACGATACTTGCCTTATCACAATTATGGAACCATGTAACCAGCCCCTGTGAAGCCGCAAAAAGATGAACATTCTGAGCAATGAATCCTGTATCGGTGAAATAGTAAGATTTCTGAACTTCAGGGTCCCCAATCCCTGGGTCAGGCTGGTCAGGTCCAAGATCATAGCGCATGAGATCTGCAACGTAAAAAATGTTTACCGGTGCGATAGCCGCAGCACCTCTGCCGGACATCATACGAAAGTCTCCAACTGAAACTGGTATCAATTTATGAGGAATTGCCTCATACAAATATAGGCCATCCTTCAGGGCAACGTATAGATCTATTTCTTGTGAATTGCTTGCAGAGGGGGCGGTCCTCCCTGGTTTATTAAAGGATGTCTTCTCACGATTCACTCCAAAGGCGGCCCAGAGGAGGGTTGAGAGAACCTGAAGTGGGAGCTCTCTTGAACTAATATTTCGATTAGTCTGCCTGAGTTGTAGGGCTTCCAGTACAGATTTACCACCTTTTCTCGCAGGTTCGGGTAGGATAATTGGGTCCATTATCAGTTAGTTAGGCATATCAAATATTATAATTTGACCTCACACGTGCACGCACGCATTCACTTCATGGAAACTTACATCCGGTCCAGAGAAGAGGTAGGTTTCCCTGTGAAGTTTCAGCGATTCATAACAACTTATATGACAATTACGTCTCAATGCGTTAATCCGAGATGTTGATGAGCACCACCCCGATCCTGGTCCTGCTGGTAAGCAACCTGTTCATAGGGATGCTCATAATGTGGTTCTTCTACCGCGTGACCATGAGCGAGGGGGAGAAGAAGATCGAGAAGCTGAGGACCTCCCTCAAGAACAAGGACGCGAAGCTCAAGGACCTGAAGGAGAAGACACTGGAAAACGAGTCAAACATAGACGGCCTAAAAACGACGATCGCCAAGAAGGATAAGAACATCCGCCAGATCTCCGCCCAGGTCAAGGAGAGAGACGACTCGGTGAGCGGCCTCAACCGGGATCTAGTTGACCTACGTGATACTAGAGACAACCTCAGCGTTCAACTGGATAAGAGGGAGGAGTCCATAGGCCTCCTGAGGGATCAGATCAAGGAGAAGGATGACTCAATCAAGCAGCTGGAGGAGGACCTGAACACCCTCAAGGAGGAGAAACAGACCTCGATCACTCGGGCGGAGAAGGCAGAGACAATGATCCAGGAGCGTGAGAAGGCGATCGAGGAGAAGGACAGCTCCATCGAACTCATGAGGGAGGATCTGACGGCTCTTGAGAAGAAGGCTCAGGACGCTCTCACCCGAGCGGAGGCCGCTGAGGCATGTATAGCCAATCTGGAGGAAGCGTTGGAGGAGAGTGCCCAGGAAGCGGCCTCTCAGAAGACGAGGATACGCAGCATGCAGGACGATCTCTCGGTAATCGACGGCATCGGCCCTCGGATCTCCTCTGTGCTCAGATCAGCGGGCATCACCTCATTCTCGAAGTTAGCCGAGAGGGAGCCCGAAGAGATACATGGCATACTGGTGGCCGAGAACCCCAGCCTAACACGTTTGACCGATCCATCGACCTGGCATGAGCAGGCGAGGATGGCTGCGGATGCTGAATGGGAGGACCTCAGGGCTCTTCAGGACAGCTTCAAGGAGGAAAGACGGGCAAAGGAGCAGGTGAAACTAGAGATTCAGGACGCTGTCGCGGATGCCACGATAGTCGTGCAGTCATGATGAAAACCTGCTCCACGGGATTCACTTCGACTGATCATCACCGGATGAAGGATCCTCCATCATGTATCTCCTGTAGTCGATGCCCGGGATCTGGAGACGCTTCTCAGGTAAGAGGCCACCGGGCTTGTAGATCAGGAACGCCAGGAGTATCAACGAGAGCGCCATCTCCTCGAATGTAATGATGAGCCCGGCCTTCCCGGAAGACGCGATCACGCCTCCAAAGAACAGGTTGAACGTCGAGATGGCCTTCAGGATACCCACGCACACGATCACACCGACCAGGGAACCGGCGTTGTTCCCGATGCCCCCGATCATTATCATGAGCCAGGGCCAGATAGTGTACGAGACCTGGTCGAACATCCCATACTCCTCATACCGGTAGTACAATGCAATAAGGACCCCCGTGACTGCCATCATCCCCGAGCTGAACGCCATCACCCCCCTCCTAATCCTCCCCACGTCCTTACCCATGCTCATCACCGTCCACTCATTCTCCCTGACCGCCCTGGCCAGCCTGCCGAAGGGGGAGTTCTGTCTAGCCCTAACCACGAAGTAGCAGAGCAGCCCCACGAGCAACGTGGTTACGGCCACGATGAGGAAGTCCTCCCCTGGGTACCAGGAGAGAAAATTGGGGATGAACGCCCCGTGCGAGCCTCCAGCTATCCAGCTCTCGTTGGCCGCTATGACATCCCCGGCTTGGGCCACGACGTACAGGAGGACCATGAGCGTGGAAGCCCTCATCCTCCCGCTTATCGAGGCGAGGACCCAGCCCAGGAGGTTGCCGAAGACCAGGGCTAGGGCAAGGGAGAGCATGAAGAGAGAGAATCCCAGCAAGGGGCTTGTCTCCAGGAAGGCCGATATCATCGCAACGTTGTAGGGATTATCGTAGACCCAGTTAAGCCTGAAGGCCACCCCCGCCATCCCCAGAAGCCACATGCAGATCCTGGTCACGATGGAGGTGATGACATAGGCCCCGCAGGCCACCGAGAGGTTGTTACTCATGTTGGGGATGCCCGCGTTCCCGTACTGGAAGTTGAGGGTCGTGGCGACTATGACGTAGTGGCCGAAGAAGATGGCGAAGTTTATCACCACAATCTGCCATATCGTGAGCAAGGACGCCACCTGAATAACCGAGGAACGGCCTGATCACGATATGAAACTTGCGATGGGCGGAGTCACCTGTCGATTATGTACCTCTCGGACCCCGGGGTCGTCGACTCGGAGATCTTCATCATGATCATCTTCTCGCCTATTCGGTTCCCGACGAGGATGGGCTCCATACGCTTAACCAGATCCTCAACCTGACCCAGCTTGCGCAGGCTGTCGGTGTAGACGCTGAAGAGAACGTCACCCTCCTTCACCTCGTCCCCCAGCTTCACACCCAACTCTATACCCGCGCATTTGGTGTTGGGGGCGCCCGCGACCCGAGCTAACTGGGCTATTGACCTGTTCTTGAACAATAGAATCCGCCCGTCCTTCGCCGCCCGCACGTCCAGCCTCTCACCGCCGACGACGAGGTCCTCGGGCTTGACATCCGGGTCTCCCCCCTGGGCCCCTATTATCTCCCTCATCTTCGCCTCCGCCTTGCCTGAGGTGAGCATCTCCATGGCCCTGGCCTGGCCGTTCTTCTCGCCCACCATCTCCAAGAGTATGCCGGCTATGCTGGTGGCCTTGTCCACTACGTCCGGTGGCCCGGAGCCCGCCAGGGTCTTGAGGGCCTCCCTCGCCTCTAGGCTGGGGCCTATGCAGTAGCCTATGGGCTGCTCCCCCTCGGTGACGGCGCACCGTATCTCTATCCCCAGGCGGTTCCCGAGCTCGATGAAGTTGATGGCCAGCTGCTGGGCCTCCTCCATGGTCTTAATCTTGGCCTCCCGCCCCGTGGGGATGTCCACGACGACGTGGGTGGAGCCCATGGCCTTCTTCTTGCTCATGATGGAGGGGAGGAGGAGTGGGTCGATGGAGAGGGGATACTCCACCTGGATGAACAGGTCGTCCGCCGGTGCCAGGTCCAGGGCTCCACCCCAGACGATGCAGGCGCCGATGTCGTTGACGACCTCGATGATCTCCTCCAGCCTCAGGTTCACGGGGCAGATGGCCTCCATCCTGTCGGCGGTGCCCGCCGGGGAGGTGATGGCCCTAGAGGAGCTCTTGGGGATCGTGAACCCGGCGGCAGCGATTATAGGGACCACGATCAGGGTGGTCTTGTCGCCGGGCACCCCTCCTATGCTGTGCTTGTCGCAGATGGGGGTCCTGCCGAAGTCGATGGTCTTCCCCCATTTTATCATGGACCTCGAGAGGGCCTCGATCTCCTCCATGCTGGTGCCGTGGATCTGGAGGGCCGTGACGAAGGACGAGAGCTCTATGCTGCTCAGGTGCCTCTGGACGACGTCCTCGACTATGGCGTCGATGTGCTTGGGCATCAGCTTCTCCCCCATGATCTTCGACCTGATGTGAATGAGGGACTCGGGCCTCTCGGCGGGCTCCACGTCGATGGGGTCGCCATCGTCCACGCCCAGGTACTCGCCGATCTCCTTGTACATCCCGAGCACTCCCCGTGGGAACACCTCGGAGGTGTTGAGGATAGCGACGACTTCGGTCCCGTTGGAGTCCAGCATCAACCTGTCGTTGGAGATGACCCCCAGTGTCCTAGCGTCGTCTACAGACATCACGACGATGTACTTCCCACCGGCCTCCAGGTCGAGGAGCCTTACACTGTACTGCATATCAATACCCCACACTACGCCTATACTTATATCTACACGGAAAATTAAATTACTAACGGATCCAGAATACATCATACAGGGGTTACCCGTATGAGATATGTCGATTTCATCGATCTGGACTACCGGCCCAAAGCCTCTGACCTCGTCTGCGACTTCCACGTGGAGCCTAAGGGGGTCTCCATGGATGAGGCCATGGGGGGCGTCGCCGCAGAGAGTTCCATAGGCACCTGGACGGAGCTGACCACCGTCAAGCCCTACCTCGAAAGGCTCCACGCCACGGTCTACGATATCGCAGGGAACGACTGCAGGATAGCGTATCCCATCGAGCTGTTTGAGCCGGGGAACATGGCCAACATCCTGAGCAGCGTGGCCGGGAACGTCTTCGGCCTCGAGGCCCTGGCTAACCTGAGGCTCAACGACATCGAGTTCCCAGAGGAGATCGTGCGGAGCTTCGAGGGGCCCAGATACGGGATCGACGGGATCAGGAAGCTCCTGAGGCTGGAGGGGAGGCCCCTCGTCGGCACCATCATCAAGCCAAAGCTGGGGCTGAGGACCGAGGACCACGCCAAGGTGGCCTACGACGCCTGGTCCGGGGGCTGCGACATCATCAAGGACGACGAGAACCTGAGCAGCCAGGCGTTCAACCCCTTCGAGGCGAGGCTGGTCAGCACCCTGGAGATGAGGGACCGGGCCGAGGAGGAGACCGGGGAGAGGAAGGTCTATATGGTGAACGTCACCGCGGAGACCGAGGAGATGCTGAGGCGGGCCGAGATGGTGCAGGACCAGGATGGCCGCTACATGATGGTGGACATCCTCACAGTCGGCTGGTCGGCCCTCCAGACCCTCAGGGACAGGGGGCTCGACCTGGTCATCCACGCCCACAGGGCGGGCCACGCCGCGTTCACCCGCTCGGCCGTCCACGGCATCAACATGAGGGTGATAGCCAAGGTCGCCCGTATCCTCGGCGTGGACCAGCTCCATGTGGGGACGGCGGTGGGGAAGATGGCGGAGACCAGGGACGAGGTCCATGAGAACATCAAGGCCCTGAAGGAGCCCATGCACGGCCTGAGGAAAGTCCTCCCCGTGGCGTCGGGGGGCCTCCACCCGGGCCACGTCCCGGACCTCATCGAGATCTTCGGCACGGACTTCGTCATCCAGGCGGGAGGCGGCATCCACGGTCACCCAGACGGATCTGTGGCGGGCGCCATGGCCTTGAGGCAGGCCGTGGACGCGAGGCTTGGAGGTCATTCACTTAAGGAGTACGCGGAGGATCACAGGGAGCTTGCCCGGGCCCTGGAGACCTGGTCCTAGGCCCCTAGGCTCTCGATGATCCAGGGGTACCTTCTTCTCACGGCCTCTAGGATCGAGTGGGGTGAGATGACGCCCTCCTCGCAGACGATGCCGTGGATGTACTCCCGACGGGTCACGTCGAAGGCGGGGTTCCTGATCTTCAGGCCCTCCGGGGCTTCGGGCCAGATCTCGTCGGGGCTCCTCTCCTCGATGACCTCGTACTCCCCGTGGATGGTCTGGGGATCGAACTTGAGAAGGGTTGAGACGACGTAGAGGGGGACCCGGGCCTCGTCGGCTGCGAGGGCGAGCTGGCTTGTGCCGATCTTGTTGATGACGTTCCCCTCGGAGGTGATGGCGTCGGCCCCGACCAGGACGAGGTCGGCCTCCTTGAGGAAGTTCCTCATGGCGGAGTCGACTATCATCGTCGTGTCGATGCCAGCCTCCAGCATCTCCCCGGCGGTTATCCTGCCCTGGTACTTGGGGCGGGTCTCGGTGCAGATGACCCTGAAGTCCACGCCCTTCCGCTTCGCCTCCACGAAGACCTTGGAGACTGCGGACGAGTGGCAGTGGGTGAGCACAACTGTGTCAGAGTTTATCCTCCTCGTCCCAACCTTGACCAGGGCGTCCGTGGCGGCCCTGAAGTCCTCCAGGAAGCCCTCCGAGACGCCGTGCACCAGCTCCCTGAGCTCCTCCTTGTCCCGCCACTCCCCGGTCCTGAGCCTCCACTCGACGTACCTTATGGCGTTCCTCATGAAGGGCTCGGTCTCCCTGGAGGCGAATAGGATCTCCTTGGCCTCCTCTATCTTGGAGAGGATGGAGTCCCGGTCCACCTCATCGGAGAGCTGTATCTGCTCGGACAGGGCGTTCACCGCTGCGATGGCGACGTTGGTGGCGCCCTGGATCTCAAGCGCCCTTATCCTGCGGGCTGTCTCAATGACGACGTCCATGGGGATGTCTACCTCATCCAATTGTCTGTTAACGTAGTGTAAAAATGATGGTGTGTGTCGGAGGGAACAATTCGGTGGACTGTGGGCTCGGTACCCGGCATCCTTTTCATCGATGAGCGCCCCTTGGATCCCCGATATATTTGGAACCCTGGCAGTGGGAGCTCGCAAAATGGGCAATGTCCATAGGATACACGGCCTTCCTGGTCCTCCTAGGATGGAGGTTCGGGAGCGACGAGGAGACGGCCCCCTCGGAGTGGCAATGAGACAGAAATAAAGTAAAAAAAAGGAGTTGTTTTTTCGGCTTATCCCTGATGCCGAGGTAGTATGCGACATTGGGAGGGGATCTACGTCTTTATCTTTCCGGGTACGGCGCGCGCAGAAAAAAAAGTATAGAAAATGAGGTATTGATTTCTCTCAGCTGCTCTGGGCAGCCCTTCTCTTCGCCATATACTCCTCGTCAGCCTTCTTCCTCGAAAGGGGCATCGCGATGTACTGGAGGGGCCTGATGGCGAGGACGTTGGACGTCTCGTCGGCGGTGAAGACCACAGCCGTGTCGGCGCCCATGTGGGAGCCCGCGACGGAGATGACCCTCTCACCCGGCTCCAGGAGGCCCGCGTCGGCGGCCTTGGCCACTATCTCCACGTTGACCTTCACCTTCATCGAGATGAGGGTCGACGTGATGTAGCTGAGATGGGAGTGGCCGAGCTTCTGGCGCATCCTGATGGAGTTGGTGAGGACGTCCGAGCCGAGGTAGACGACGCCCCCGAGCTCCTCTATCGCCTCCTTGTTCTCCGGGAGGAACTGGTTCTTCCCGGGGACGGGGAACCCTGTCTGGTGGCCCACGACGATGAGCTTCACCCCCGAGGCATGGAACTTCTCAGCCGCTTTGACGCCGGTCTCCCCGGTGTTGCTGGCGACGACTATCTTCTCGATGCCTAGGTCCTTCGCTGCCTTGAGGGAGAGATCGAGGGTCAAGTCCGTGTGCTCAGCCCCGCCCTCCTCGAAGTAAACTATCTCGCTCTTGATCATGGAATCACCCATGGATAGGGCCGTTTAAAATTTAAGGGTTGAGCAGGGAGGAAGAAGGAAAGTTCAGAACCTGAGGGTGCGCTGCTTCCAGTACCGCGGCTCTCTCCGCTTAGCCTTGATCACTATCAGGGGCTTGCTGTTCAAACCGTTCAGGAACTTCCGGTCGTAGACGACCTCGAGGCTGAAGCCCCGGTCATCAAGAAGCTTGAGAACAAGGTTGTCCCTCGCCCAAGCTGGCACACCGGGCGAGTAGCTGTCCTGGACCCCTCTCTGGCTCTTGTGGCTCACGTATCTTCTGAGAGTTTCAACGATACTAAAGAGGGCGTGTGTAGAACGGGGCTACCGACAACCGGCCTGAACCTTTTTTCATCAGGGCTCCTGGGGAGCCAGTAACCCTTTTTAATGGTCGCCCTTCCATAGATTCTTCGCGTGGCCGCTGTGGTGTAGTGGCAGCATACGGGATTGTGGATCCCTTGGTCGGGGTTCGATTCCCCGCAGCGGCCCTCCCACTACAAGTGCTCGGGTCTTTTCCCCTCGGGGTTGTGGCAAGAGGGGCAATCATTCATTGAGACAGTCATTCGTATCCCTGGGCCGTCGTGGATGTCGCACCTCTTGAGATCGCAGTCTACCCGTATCCCATGGCTTCCTCACCAGGATATATCATGCCTGGGAGAGAACCCGCCCATCCTACGAAGGCGCCGCCTGTCCTGAAGGCGCGTCGTAGTCAGGTATGAGGGTCTCAAGATCTCGGATAGACCTGATGGAGTACCCCGCCAGGCTCGTGATGGACCCGAAGACCCCCATCACCACGAAGAGGACCGCTATGCCGGCTCCCGGGCCCGTGCCCACCAGCCAGCCGAAGACGGGGACGAGGCTCCCCCCCGACATCATGGCCGGCTCGAAGATCCAGTCCGCTAGGGGGCCCGTTATGGCCATGGAGATGGGGGAGGCTACCCTGGCTATCAGGGACCTCGTCGCGAAGACCCGTCCCTGCATCGCTGGGGGCACCTTGGACTGCCAGATGGCCTGGCTGGAGCCATTGAGGATGGGGAGGAAGGCCATGACCAGGAAGGCAGTCGGGGCCCACAGGGTCATGTTCCTCCCGATCCCGAAGAAGCAGGTGAGGAGGCTGACGATCGCCATGCCCAGGATGACCCCGTTGATCTTCTTCTTTGGACCCCCCCAGGCGCTCATGATGACTCCCCCCACGATCCCGCCAACTCCGAAGGCCGACTGGACCGCCCCCAGGATGAGGGTGTCGTCCCCCGTCCTCGCCAGGATCATGGGGGCGAAGAGGGTGAAGCTGAAGCTCAGGATGAAGTTCAGGAGCAGGAAGACGGTGAGGAGGCCCAGGAGCCCCGGCCTCTTGAAGATGTACTTGAACCCGAAGACCGAGTCCTCCCAGATGCTTCCCCTCTCGGCCTTAGCGGTCTCCTCCAGATGGGGCTGGGGGATGTATGTCATGAGCAGCGCCCCGATGGCCACGATGAATGTGAGGATGTCGATGGCCATGATGCACTCGATCCCTATGACGTTGAGGAGGATACCCGCGGAGATGGGGGCGACGATCCCAGATGCCGCCTCCGCCAGGGCGATCATGCCGCTGGCCCTCCCGTACTGCTCCTTGGAGAGCATAGTGGAGACGGTGACCGAGTCGGCGGGGAACTGGAACGCCCCGAAGGCGCCGGAGAACGCGCTGATGACGTAGAGATGCCAGACCTGGAGGTTGCCTCCCGAGTAGAGCACGAGGAAGGCGATCGTGGCGATGCCGGCGGCCAGGTCGCTCAGGATCATGACGTGCTTCCTGTCGTACCTGTCCACGATGGCACCGGCCAGGGGGCTCGTCAGGATCTGGGGGACGGCTGTGAAGAAGCCCACGAGGGCGAGGGTGGTCGCGATGCCTGTGGTCTGCCAGGCCCAGATGGTGATGGCGAACTGGGTCATTCCGGTGCCCAGGAGGGAGACGAGCTGGCCCGCCCAGATGATGGTGAAGCCCCTCATGCCTGTGGGGCGCCTCGTCTCATCGGACTGTGCAGGAGGGGCTGCTCCGCTGTCATCGGCTCCTTGGGCGCCCATGTCATAACCGGCTCCGTTCGATGATTCACCTGTCGAATCGCTCGTTAAAAAGGTCTCCCGTAGTCACTGCGGCGAAGGTTGAAAGGCTTAGAGGCAAACTTAAAAACGGGGTGGGGGTGTAAGGTTTCTGGGCGGAGGTCGCCAAGCTAGGTCAAAGGCGTAGGATTGAGGTTCCTATCTCTTAGGAGTTCGTGGGTTCGAATCCCACTCTCCGCACCATAATTCTCGGGTTTTGAAGGGTTCTAGCGGGTCTAGGGGATTCCATCGTAGGTTGGAACTGGTTCTGGTTATTCTTGCTGGGTTCACTGACCCGTTGAATTGGGATTACTCTATCTAGGTCACTTATTCCGGGAGGGTTTGCGGGTTCTGGTCCCAGCCATCCTCCGGTTCCATGATGTCTATTCCCTCGTCTGTGATCGAGATGGATGACCAGTCTTTCTTGAAGAATCCGGCATGAAATTGTACGAATCCTCTGGATTCGAGTTCGTTGCATGCTTTCTCGATCTGTTTTGGCTTATAATTCACTGATTTGAACAGAATTTTACGTGAGATGTCACCTGCGTCAGAGAAATCTTTGGGCATGTTATCCATCAACAGCTGTAGTATTTCGAGGTGTATTTTTTCAAGTGACATGTCCTATAGAAATTAAGAGAGTGTATTTAATCTCTTTCCGATGCGCGCGCAACATTATTCGGCCAAGCGATTGTATTTCCTCAGGATAGCGGTCAGCCTGCCATCGTAGGTTTCGGCGACGACGGGGAGAGACCAAAACGCCTCCGCGACCTCCGGGTCACGCGCCCTCTTCTCTAGTATCCACTCGGTCACCGCGTCGTGGACGACGCCGACGCTGTGGGTGTTCGTGATCAAGACTGGGCCCATCAGGAATCCGGACTCCTCAACCCAGGTCGTGCCGGTCATCTCCCCGTTCCCGTTCAGGCAGGACCAGCCTGCGAAAACGGGCTCATAATTCTCGCGCGGCAGGATCGCCGTGACTCCCGTCCTCACAGGGCCCTTCCCGACCTCGAGCCTGCCCTCCCCCTCGATGATGGTGGAGTGCCCGACCTTCACCCCCGCCACATCCGTGATAGCGTTGAAGGGGCCCGGACTTCCTTCGAAGGGGACGCCCAGGTCCCGTGCCCTCTCCTTCCTCGATACGTCTGCCATCGGCGAACACTGATTTCCATTGAGACAAACTTGCTTTTCTGATCTTCCATCGGAGTCCTTAGAGAACAATGAGATACCCTAGTGGGAGATTGAGGGCCTCCGAGTGAAGGATATAAAAACATCCGCTACAGACCAGTAGACGGTAATAATGTCGGAGAAAGGTTCAATCCTGAAGGATCAGGCGGAGTACATCTTCGGATCCATAAGCCGCACCGTCGAGGGCATCACCGAGGAGGACGCCAAGTGGAAGCCCACGGAGGAATCCAACAGCATCGCGTGGACCCTCAACCACATGTCCAGGATCGCCAACGTCAGCATCCCACGCATCATCAAGGGCACCCAGGAGTACACGCCCGCAGACTGGCCAGAGGACTACAGGGACCAGGACTACACGGTCGAGAAGATGCTCAAGGACATCGACGGCGCCAAGGGGGTCGTCATGAAGGGCATCGGCAAACTAACGTCGGAGCAGCTAGAGGAGGAGATACCCCTCTGGAGGGGGACCCAGAAGCGGAAGACCGGGATCTTCGCGTACCTCGGGGAGCTCGTCCACCACAGGGGCCAGATCGCCTACCTCAAGGGAACCATGAAGCGCCTCAAGGAGAAGGAGTAACACTCCACCCTTTTTTTACTAGAACCACTAAGCCCACCGCTCAGGCTCGCGAGGAGTAGACCACCGCAATTCTCTGCGTCGAGTAACGGATGAAGGGCACATAAGGCATCCATACCCACCATTTTTATTTACCCGTCCTCTCAGGAGGCACATCTACGACAGGAGAGAGAATGCAGCATGAAGATAGGGATAACCTGCTACCCCACCGTGGGGGGAAGCGGCATATTCGCCACCCGCCTGGGCGTGGAGCTCGCAAAGAGGGGGCACGAGGCCCACTTCATCACCTACGAGCGCCCGGTCGCCATCCAGGACCAGGACTACGAGAACGTGTATGTCCACCTCGTCTCCGTCGTCGAGTACCCCCTGTTCAAGTACCCGCCCTACACCGTCGCCCTCGGCTCCGAGATGTTCAGGATCACCGGGCAGCAGGACCTGGACCTCCTCCACGTCCACTACGCCCTCCCCCACTCGACGGCTGCATTCCTCGCCCGGGAGATCACGGGGAAGCCCTACGTCGCAACGCTCCACGGCTCCGACGTCACCATCCTGGGGAGCGACGCCTCCTACATGCCCGTCAACACCCTCTCCCTGGAGAGGGCGGACGCGGTCACAGCGGTCTCAAACTTCATCGCCAAGGAGGCTCATGAGAGCCTGGGGATCTCACGGGAGATCAGTGTCATACCCAACTTCGTGGACTCCGACAGATTCAAACCCGCCCCATGCACGGACCCCGAGGCAAATAACAGCAACGACGTGACAGTGACCCACATCTCCAACTTCAGGCCGGTGAAGAGGATACAGGACCTAATCTACGCCATGAACATCGTCACCAAGAAGGCCCCGAACGCCCGCCTCGTCCTCGTGGGCAACGGCCCCGAGAGGCACAGGATCGAGAAGCTCGTCGACGAGCTCAACCTCGGAAATAACGTCGAGTTCACAGGCTACAGGAGCGACGTCCCCAACCTCCTCGGATGCTCGGACGTCGTCGTCCTCTGCTCGGAGACAGAGAGCACCCCCCTCACCCTCCTGGAGGGCATGAGCTGCGGACTCCCCGTCGTCGCCACAGAGGTCGGGGGGATCCCCGAGATAGTCGACGATGGCGTCAACGGCTTCCTCGTCCCCCTGAAGCATCCGGAGGCCATCGCCGAGAGGATCCTGGAGCTCAACGCAGACCCGGGGCTCAGGAAGAGGCTGGGAGACGCGGCCCGCGCGACCGTCATGGACAGGTACACCATCGACAAGATCGTCTGCCAGTACACCGAGGTCTACGAGGAGATCACTTCAGCCTAGGTTCGCGTAGAACATCGACGAGTTGGGCGTGTGCCCGCTGTACTGGCGCATGAAGACCCCCATGAGGTCCCTCATCCCCGAGACCACCGCGACGTCCAACCAAGCCCAGCTCACCTCCTGACCGAACCGCTCCAGACTGAACCGCCCCAATGCCGAGGAGAGGTAGACCTCAACTTTCTGGGCCCTCGCCTGCTTCCCTCTCATCTCAGCGATGAGGGTTGCCCGGTCCTCAGAGGAGCCAAGTTTGCGCTTGATCCCCGCGATCTCCGCGTTCAGGCCATCCAGGATACCTCTGAGCTCTCGGTCCGTGGACTCCACGCAGGACCTGATCGCCAAATGGGCCTTCTTCAGCCCCTCCGGGTCTCCCACGTTACGGGCCTGGACCCAGCCGCTGAGGGCGCTGAACAGCCTCTCATCCGCCAGGCTGCGATACCCAAGCTGCTTCAGTCCCTCAGCGTACCCCTCGTTCCACGGGGTGTTGTAGAAGAGGCGGGTGTACCGGAGGAAAACAGGGAAGGGGAGGCCGACGGCCTTAGCTGCCGGGATCACCTCGGAGTAGTAGTTAGTCTCCCCGGGCCCCCCGACGTGGGCAAGAATCGGGAGGACGGTGTCCACGATGATCTGGCGGGAGTCTACCCTCGGGGAGATGCTCCCTATGATGTCGGACAGGTCGGGGCTCCCCGCGTTGAACGTGAACTCATAGACTGCGCCGCATTTTGGGCACTTGCCCCCAACGCTGGCCGTGGCTGAGCCCGCGTCTCGGCGGTAGCCTAGCTCCACCCGGCGTCTCTGGCATCCGGGCGTCTGGCATTCGTAGAAGAATGGGACGTAGTCCGGGTCCCTGAGGCCGATCCCGGGTCTATGGCCCGACGCCTCCACCTTCTCAGCCGCCCGGTTAGAGGCCTTGATGAAGGTCTCACGGTTCGAATCGGCGAGGAGGACCTCGTATCCCTTCTGGAAGATGTGGCGTGTCCCCGGCATGGAGTGGCTGAGGATCGGGACTCCCAGGTCGGCCTCAAGGTTGACGATGGAGCCTATGACCTTAGTTGACCAGTCTGAGACGTTCTCCGTGGAGTAGAAGGCGTTCTTCAGAACCGTTATCGCGTGGTCGAGGTTCATCAGGGCCCGCTCCCTCAGATGGCCGTCAACGCCGTTGAGTAGGCCCCGGTAGTTGCTCGTCAGCTTCTCCAGCGTTTGATTCAGCCAGGCCTCAGATGGGTTGGATATCCCGTGGATGGGCACCCCCTCCTGCTCGGAGGACGTAGGGTAGCTGATGAGGACGCCTCGCGAGGAGGGGCTGGGCACATAGGTGTGGATGAGCTCAGGCTGGACGCCATCGTAGTCAGCGACGTAGAACAGGGGCACGTAGCCCTCCTCCCCCAGGCCGCTCAGGCTCTTGGCGTAGGCTATCTTGTTCAGGATTAGGCTCGGGCCGCCGATGGCGTTGGGCTGCTGTCCCGTCTCCACTACCCCGTCTTCGAGGCGGTCGATGTTCTCTGAGACAGACGAGGTAAGGAAACCTAATCTGCGTAGGTTGGACTTCATCGCCCCCTTCAGCTCCTCAAGGGAGTCGGATGTCTCACCGTACTGCGCCTTTACCTCCTTGAGGAGGCCGTACGCCTCCCCCATGGTGGCGGGTATACGCCCCCATAGTTCCTCGGCCAGGCCCCCCGAGACGCCTTCTTCAACGTGGCTTGTGTAGAGCTCGTGGGCAGGTCGTAGATTGTCTTCCTTAGCCAAGTCGACCACAGTATGATTAGTATGACTGGCTTATTCTTTTTGGAGGGGGATAAAAACCCTTGTGAAAGGGGCCTAGAGCTTGAGCAGCCTGGCGGCGTTTCCGTGGAAGATCTTCTCTATGCTCTCCTCGTCGAGGCCCATGTCGTAGCAGACCCGTAGCTGCTCCCGGAGGTACTCTACGCTGAACCCCCGGGGGAACCAGCTGGAGTCGGTTGCGAAGATTAGCCTCTCTGCTCCGATGGTCTCCATGGACTTCCTGAACAGGTCCTTCATGGTGAGGTCGTCGGGCATCCACCTCATCCACTGGTTGGAGCCCGAGGTGTCGACGTGGACGCTGGGACACTGCCAGCAGAGCTGCAGGAGCTCCCTCCAGTAGCAGGCGCCGAAGTGGGGGATCACGAAGTTGAGGGTGGGGAAGTCGCTGCAGACCTTCCACAGCGTCAGCGGGTTCATGTTCCTGAGGTCGTACGCGGGTCCCCCGCCTCCCCCGAGGACGCCGAAGTGGATGAGTACCGGCACCTCCAGGTTCTCAGCCATTTCCCAGACCGGGTAGGCGGCCTTGTCGTCGATGGGCCTCTGCTGGCTGGAGGCGATCATCTTGAAGCCCTTGAGGCCCAGCTCCTTCACGGCCCTCTCCAGCTCCTCGGCCGCCCCCTCGTCCCAGATGCTGTGCTGGGCGAAGCCCGTGAAGCGGTCCGGGTGCCATGACACGATCTTCGAGAGGTTGTCGTTTCCGCCTCCCATCACGAAGTTGACCCTTGAGAGGCCCTTGGCGTCCATGTCAGCGATCCATCGCTTGGCCTGCTCCTCGTCTGTGTGGACGTCGGTCTCGTACTCGTCGAAGGCCCACATCTTCCTCCAGTCGTCCCTGTACCGGCGGGAGTTCTCCAGGATGATGTCCGTCCTCCGCTCCCCGTACCGCTCCACCATGCGCGCCCTCCAGCTGGCTCTCCTCCCGGTTCTCTGGCGGGGGAAGTGGGAGTGGAAGTCGATCACCTTGAGGCCGTAGAGATTCATAGAGTATAACCTTAGAATCCAGCCATTATAGTCGCTTTAAACGTTTTCCCTGACGTGGAAGCCGCTACAGGGACTTGGTCGCCTTCGTCTCGTAGAAGGGGCTGTTCCTCTGGAGGGGTTCCTCGATGAAGGCCTCTGCGTAGTCGCATCCGCCCTGCACTCCCCTGAGCTCGGCCTTCGCTTGGGTGAACCTCTGATAGTAGCCATCCTCGAACTTGGCAAGCTGAGTGGGATAGTTCTCGACGGCCGCCTCCTTGAGCGCCCAGACATCCGAGACGTCCAGGAGGACCTGGGGGCTGGAGATCAGGGTGTTCACCTCCATGAGCAGCAGCCGACCGACGAGCCAGGGCTCCTCGTACATGGTCGTGTGAGCGGACCACTCCACAGCCTCCTTCACGATCTCGTACGTCGCCCGGTGGTCCCTGTGATAGTCGGTGGGCAGGTGGGTTATCACGACGTCGGGTCTGAACGAGGCGATGTGGTCTGAGACCTGCTTGATGACGCCGTCGTCAGCAGAGATATTCTTAAGGCCCATGATAACGGGCTCGCTGATCCCGAGGGCCTCGCACGCTGCCCTGAGCTCGTCTCCTCTCTCCGGTGGGTCGCTTGTCAGGCAGAGGACCTGGCTTAAGCCCCCTTGCTGCGCGTTGAGGGCCAGGGC
>JAUVYU010000171.1 GCA_030602935.1 Candidatus Bathyarchaeota archaeon
GACATCTTCATCAAAGCTCCCTGGATCAGCGCGTTTCCGGATATAATCGAAATCGCGACGCCGTGGATTGACACCCTTTTTGAGTTCATCCCAGCCTGGATGGGGCTCATCATCGGGGGGGCGATGCTCATCGGGGCTCTCATGGCCCTTGAGAAGTATATGACTGCCATCTTCAGCATGCCCCGGTCGTGGAACCTCATCAGGGCCACATTCGCAAAGCCTTTCAGAGCCTTCATCGCCGGATTCCTCTTCACGATCATCGTACCAAGCACATCGGTCATGGTCTCCATCCTCGTGCCCCTCGCAGGGAGCGGGGCGATCCTCGCCGACTATTATATCCTACCCTACATCCTGGGGGCCAACATCGGGACCGTCTTCGACGTAATGATCGCCGCACTGGCCACGGGAGACCCCGTCTCCCTCGGCGTCTGGCTGGTCCACCTCGCAATCAACCTCATGGGGGCCCTCATCTTCATGCCCCTCCTAAAACCTTTCAGCAGGCTCGTGAGGTGGACTGCGGAGCTGGTGGCAGACTCCCCAAGGATAGCCATAGCGATTGCGGTTCTCTTCTACGCCATCCCGATAGGGATCCTAGTGGTAGTATACATATTATGAGAAAAGGTGTAAAGTTTGAGAAAGTATATATTCGAAGGCGTGAAACGATCAGAGGTTGCATAGATGTCGAGGAGACTTTTCGGCTGGTTCGCACCGAAGCGTGGCGAGAACGTCCTCAAGATGGTTGAAGAGCATCTTGAGCTCACACAGAACGCAGTAACGGACCTATACAAGATGGTCGAGGCCTCAGCCATGTGCCTCGAGAAAGACAGCAAGGACTTCTTCGAGAGCGTCTCACAGCTAGAGATGAAAGCCGACGCCCTCCGGAGGACGATGGTCGAGGAGCTCACCAAGAGCGAGATGTTCCCCGAGGAGAGGGAGGACCTCATGGAGCTCGTCAGGGCAGTCGACTGGGTCGCGGACTGGTCCAAGGAGGCCGGCAGGATACTTGTGATCATTCCCTTTGAGACTGCTCCGGATGAGATGAAGGAGGCCGCCAAGAATATGTGCAAGGCAAACGTGGACTGCGTCGGTGTACTCAGTAAATGTGTCAAAGCCCTGCACGAAGACCCCAAGGCGGCCCTCAGCCTCGCTGACGAGGTCGAGATGCTAGAGGAGAATATTGATGAGCTCTACTCGATCGCCAGGTACCACCTAGCCAACCTGGAGTACCCTGGCTTCTCGGTGGGTGCGCTGATACTCCTCAACGAGTTCCTTGACGCCCTGGAGACCATAGCTGACTGGTGCGAGAACACAGCTGACATCGTGAGAGCTATAGCTGTCCGCGGATAGAATATTTATAAATAAATTCAGAAAGAGGCTTGGAACCTAGTTAGGTGTCTACTCCTCGACTATGATGGCCTGAGTCGGACATGCGTTCACGCAGGCCATGCAGAGAATGCAGTCCTCTGCCCGGGTGGGCTCCGCCTTCTTCCCTCCCCCGGTGTCCACCATGTCGTAGACGTTCATGGGGCAGACCTCAGCGCAGACCCCGGCACCCTCACATAAGTCCTTATCAACTTTTACTATTGGCAACGGAATTACGCTCCCTTTACTTGTTAAGAAACCTCAACCCTCGTCTACTTTAAACCTTTTTGATATCCTGAACTCGGAATTTGGTTAACGATAATCGTAATTCCCCCATCAATTGCATGACGGATAAGGATTCGCGCCTATTACGCTGTGATATGCATTGAAATAGAAAAATTGAAAGAATGTGGTAGGTTAACTATTCAGAAGTTCCTTCGCAGCGTCGATTATCTTAGTCGCGACTTTCTCGGATAGACCCGTCTTCCCCGATAGTGTGCTTGGCTTGGCTCTGGCTATCGACTTGGGGCTCTTGTATCCTGCTTCCGTCAGCTTCTCCACGGTCGTCTTCCCGACCCCCTTGATATCGGAGAGGCCGACGTCTATCTTTGGTGCAGCCTTTACCTCTGTCGGAGGCTCCGGCTTGGGCTCTTCCTTGGTCTCCTCAACGGACTTTGGCTCCTCCACGGGCTCGGGCGGGGCCTCGGCCTTCACCGCCGCCTCGCCTCCCTTCCGCAACGTTATCGCTATGGTGGAGACTCCTCTAGTTCTCCCGTCCTCTGTCGGCATCTGCTCCGATCCGATCTCGATCTTCTCGGCCTTGAGGTCGTTCAGGTAGCGGCCCCTCGCGATCTCCGCGACGTCCACGGCCCTGGAGATGGCTCTCCCCCTCGCCTTGAGGACGACGCTATCCGCCCCGGATCTGTTGAAGGCAGTGATCAGTGCCATGACGTAGGCCATAGGTGGCTTGCTTCCGATGTAGACTGTGTTTTCATCTTTCATTTTGGCCAAAATGAAGGTCACTTCTCCGTTTAAAAAGGTTAAGGGGAGTCCTTACGGACCCCTGATCCCCCTAGATCACGACGGGAAAGTCCGGCCTCTCCCCGTTCAGGACCTTGAAGACCCCGTCCGCCACCTGCGTGGCCATCCGCCACATCGCCTCCTGGCTGCTAGCCCCCAGGTGCGGGGCCAGGATGACGTTGTCCATGGATGCTAGGGGGTCGCCCTGTGGAAGTGGTTCGACCTCGAAGACGTCAAGGGCGGCGCCAGCCACCTTCCCAGACTTCAATGCCTCAACGAGGACCGCCTGGTCGATAATCTTCCCCCTGGCCGAGTTGACGATGTAGACCCCGTCCTTCATCATCTCGAACTCGGCGGACGAGAGCATGTGGTACGTCTCAGGGTTGTGGGGCACGTGGAGGGAGATGATGTCGCTCCTCTTCAGGAGCTGCTCAAGGCTCATCCACTCCATGCCCAGCTCCTCCTCGACGCCCTCCTTCCTCGTCCGAGAGTAGTAGACGAGGTCCACCCCGAAGGGCTTCAAGCGACGGGCGGTGGCCGTGCCTATCTTGCCGAGGCCGATCAGGCCGACGGTCTTCCCCATGACCTCGATGCCCCTCAGGTCTCCGTACTTGCGAGACCACTCCCCGGCCCTGACGGCCTTGTCGGCGCTCACGATCCTCCTGGTCATGGAGAGCATCAGGGCGATGGCCATCTCCGCGACCGTCTCGGTGAGGGCTGTAGGTGTGTTGAGGACGACCTTCCCCAGCTCCTTCGCGGCCTTGAGGTCCACGTGGTCGCAGCCGATCCCGTGGACCCCCACGGCCTTGAGCCTTGGAGAGGATGCCATGATCTCCCGTGTCACCTTGATGCTTCCCCTGGTTATGAATCCGTCAGCCCTGGGGGCCACCTCCTCAAGAGCGTTGATGTCCGAGCCCGGGGGAAGCGAGATGACCTCCACCCCCTTCTCCTCCAGGTAGTCTATCCCAGCCTGGTGGATGGGCTCAGTGACCACTACAGTGAACTTCTCCAATCTGGCACCCGGAAACGGATCCCCCTCACCGGCTAAAAGATTTGGCCGCGCC
>JAUVYU010000184.1 GCA_030602935.1 Candidatus Bathyarchaeota archaeon
GTCGAGGACCAGCGCCTCGATCCGGAGGATGGCCCCCAGGTTGTCATCGACCAGCTCGGTGATATCCTCCGTTGCCCCCGCGTGGCTGGGGACATAACGGTCATACCTAGACTCCTTCAGGACCCTGAGGCTCTCCTTGAGCCCCACAACATCCTGCACGAACGGGAGCTTGTACTTCTCGACCACCCTCATGGAGAAGACCGTGTCAGCGCAGAAGAGCACGCCATCCACCCCCACGCCTATCTGATTAGGTGAGTGCCCCGCCAGGCCCACTATATCGACCTTGACTTCTCCGATGGCAATCTTGTTGCCCGTGATGACGTGGTCCACCTTCGACGGCTTCGCAAGGAGGAACCTGTTCCGTAGTCCCTGAAGGGGCGCGGCACCCGAGAAGAGGTAGGTAGGCTCCAGTATGGGGCTCTCGATGAGGCCGGCCTCGATCTCCGATGCGTAGATGGTGGCCCCCGTCCTGTTCTTGATGTAGGCGTTTCCCCCGATGTGGTCCGCGTGGTGGTGGGTGTTAATAATCGCCTTCACTGTCAGTCCCGCCCCCTCCAGCGTCTTCAGGATCTCCTTGGCCGTGCCCTTGTCCAGCCCCGTGTCCACGAGGATGGCCTCCGAGCCATCCCTGATGACCCCGATGTTCACGGCGTCGGGGATGTAGCCGACGGCGTCTGTGATCTCACGTAGCTCCAATGGATACACCTTCAGTGACTTGAATAGTTCCTTATCTGCCCCAGTACGATTTCAAACATCCGGTTAGGTAGATAGAGAATCTGAAAAAGAGGGGGATCTACTTGTAAGATGGCATGACCTCTTCGGCGAACTTTCTCATCGCCTCGAAGAAGCCGTCCCTCGGGAAGCCGGTCATGTAGACCGCCGCCCCAGACTCCATGGCAGCCTCGACCTTCTTCAGGTGCTCCGCGGAGTCGTAGGGCCCCCTGCCCCCCATGTCCCCCGCGATGAATGACACCTTGTCAGCCCGACCTGCCCTCTCGGCCGCCCTCATCACCCTCGCCTTCGCCTCATCGGGATTCCCCTGGGTCCACATAGGGATGTAGACGAGGTCGCCGTACCTCCCCGCCATGGAGAGCATCCGCTTCCCGGGCCCCGCGAACAGGAGGGGGGGATGAGGCTTCTGGACGGGCTTGGGCTCCAGCACCGCCCCCTTCGCCGTGTAGTACCTCCCCTCGTGGTCGACCTCGTCCTCGGTCCAGAGCCTGAGGATCAGCTGGACCCCCTCCTCGGTCCTGTCCACCCGGGCCTTGGGGCTCCCCCACTTGCTGTACCCGTCGAACTCGACCTGGGACCACCCGGCCCCCACGCCGAAGATGACCCGCCCCCCTGAGAGGACGTCCAGGGTGGAGAGCATCTTCGCCAGCTGGGCAGGCGGCCTGAATGGAACCGGGGTCACAAGTGTCCCCAGGCCTATCTGCTCGGTCTTGCCCGCGAGGTAGGTGAGGGTCACCCACGTCTCCAGGGTCGAGTAGGGATCCTGGAACATGTGCCCCCCTCCCATCGAGCCCCACATGTAGTGGTCGGGCATGAGGGCGCCGTCGAAGCCGAGGCCATCAGCCTCTATTACGGCCTTCTTGATGTGGTCCAGGTTGGCGTACATGTTACCCAGACCGGATAGGAAGAACTTCATATTGATATCACCTCGATCCTCCCGGCCACCACTTATTAACTTCTCCTCCGGGAAAGCCTCAAAACCTACCACCTACAAGATGTTAACCGTGAAAGCCTCAGAGCGGATGATTCTGGGCCATATGCCCCTGGTCGGCATCTCCTACCAGAGCAGTGAGAAGGACGTGGAGTACAGGGAGAGGTTCAACGAGCCTGGGGCCATGAGGGAGGTCATGGAGGCCGCTTTGGAGATGGGGGTCCAAAGGTTCGCCGCGGCGGCCTCCGACTCTTCGCCCCTGGCGGCCTCCCACATCTCAACCCTGAAGGAGATGACAGAGGAAGGGCACGACGTCGAGGTGCTCCCCTGCATCATGGTCCCCCTGCGCCTGCGAGGGGGAAAGGTGGACGCATTCAGGCGCTGGGCCACGTACATCTCCTTCGAGGAGAGAGAGCACCCTGACGTGAGAGGGCTCGTCCTCGTGGACCCCATACTGAACTTCAGGGAGGGCTGGAGGCAGAGGCTGCCGACAAGCAGGCCGTACGTCGAGAGGGACTTCGAGGAGCTGAAGATAGACTGGGACAGGGTGGAGGAAGGCCTGGATGATTTCACGGAGCTGGACATCAGATACGTGGAGCCCGGGTCGGAGACGGACTTCCTCGCGATGACGGGGCGGATGGACCTCCTGGGCGAGCTGGTGGACCGGATAAAGGGGAGGGGCTTCCAGGGTGTGCTGTTCGGGGTCCACCACGCGGGGACGACCATACCCATCCTCGAAGAGGGGCTCCAGGGCTTCGAGGGCTACGTGACCCCACTGAACTCCAAGGGCATCATGATGCTCCCCTCCAAGAGCTCCGCAGAGGAGGCCATAAGGGCTACACGGAGAGCCGTCTACGCCATCAAGCCCCTGGCTGGAGGCAGGATAAGCCCGGATGAAGCCTTCAGGTTCGTCTTCGAGTTCGACATAGAGGGATGCATGGTGGGCTGCGCCTCCGTCGAGGAGGTGAAGATTGACATTGAAGCAGCCCTCCGCGCAATCTCCTGAACTCCTCGTGGACCTTTAAGCCCTGTTTTAATAGCACTAGAATAGAGACTAAGACCGCAGATCCCACGACGGGATGAAACGTTAAAGTATATTATGCCGTGTTTAAGGGGTATAACCAATGGATTATTCACGGATTCAACCCAAGACCCTGGCTGTGATAGCCTCACTGATACTCGTGACCCTAGCTCTCTTCGCACCCGTCATCCCCCTAACCGTCCAGGAGCCCTACGAGGACATCGAGACCTACACCGAGCTAGAGGAGTACACGGCCCAAGTCCCCTACAGCGTGACATCAAACACGACGGAGTTGAATGTGGTGATGGATCACACGTTCGCATTGGGCCCCGTGACTTTCGCCTATGTACCCTTAATATTTCACAATGACGTGACGATTACTATCTCATGGAATAGTTCGAAGGAGATCACGTTCTTCGCGGTGATGCTGGAGCAACACTGGGATGACCTGTACTATCTTCTCTCCCTGAGGCTTGGCCAGCCAACGATAACGGCCATGATAAACGGGACAGACATCCCCCAGGAGACCGTCGAC
>JAUVYU010000144.1 GCA_030602935.1 Candidatus Bathyarchaeota archaeon
CCTCGAATTCGTCGACGAGCGCCGTGCCCCGGTTCCGGGCTCTGACCACTTTCTTCCCGCCTTCAACGCGTGCCTCGATGGCCTCCACGTCGGTGTAGACGTTCATGCTGCGCTTCATCGTCTCCTCCAGGAGCTCTGAGATCTCGGGCTCCCCCTGCTTGATGAGCCGCGGGCTCCTGCTGAGGACTGTGACCTCTGTCCCGACGCTTGAGAAGAAGTGGGCGAACTCGACGGCTACGAAGCCGCCTCCGACGATGACGAGGCTCTCCGGCCGCTCGGTGAGGTCCCAGACCGTCTGGTTGGTGATGTAGCCCGTCTCCTCGATCCCCTTTATAGGTGGGATGAAGGGCCTCGCGCCTGAGACGATGAAGACGTTCTCGCCGCTGAAGGTCTCTTCGCCGACCTTCATTGTGTAGTCGGATATGAACTCGCCGACGTCCCTGTACATGGTGAGGTTATCGACGTGCTTGACCGCCTCCTCCATGTGCCCCACGTCCTCGCCGATATAGCTCCGGCTCCTCTCCATGATGTAGCCGAAGTCTATCTCCTCGATCTTGGCCTTGATTCCGAGCTTGCCGGCCTCCTTGATGATATTGATGACGTCGGCGGGGTAGATCACGTTCTTTGATGGGATGCACCCCCGGTTGAGGCAGGTCCCTCCGAGGGGGCCGCTCTCGACCACGGCGACCTTCATGCCGCGGTTGATGGCCGCGTTTGCGATGGACATCCCTGACCCCGAGCCGATGACTAGAACATCATAATGATCCATAACAATCAGTATGAACTGAGAAATGAGGGTTAAAAAACCCGCCGCGCGCGTTGCAGTCGACCGTGCCCCCAGAGAAGAGCCTTCACCTTCATGATGAACGGGTCCGCTGCGATGGCCCCCATAGGGGAGTCAAGGAATGACCATAATCCTGATGGGTGCTGGAGTGTTCTTTGTGCCAGCGTTAATGGACCTAGAGAAAAGAGAGTGGATGTAAGTCTTAGACTAGTTTTTTAGTCCCGTATTTTTCATAGTACTCGATCCAGAGCCGCTTTATCTCGTCGTCTACGCTGTCCTTTATCTTGTTGTAGATGGTGGTTATGTTCTCCAGGGAGAATACCTTGATCCCCAACTCGTCCTCGATGTACTCAACGGCCCCCTTCTCCTCGACGTTGTCCACGCCCCCCAGCTTCTCCTGCCTGTCCACGGCGATGATGAACCCGACGATGGTGTGGTCCCCCAGGAGCTTCAGCTTCTCGATGCTCTCCACCTTCGTTGCCCCCGTGGTGATGGTGTCATCGACGACGAGGATCTTCTGACCCGGCTTGAAGTAGCTGGCGCCGACGATTACCTTGTCAGCGGTGAGGTCACCGTAGTCCTTCTCCTCCTTCCTGTCGTACATGTAGCGCTTATCCATGCCGTAGAGCTCTTTGAGCCCCTCGCATGTGAGTGTGGCTAGGCTGATCCCCTTGTAGCTGGGGCCGAAGACGTAGTCAAAGTCCTCGAGTAGCCCCTGCTCCATGAGGAGGACCACGTAGCTGGCGAAGGCCCACTTCACGGCGGCCAGGGACTCCCCGTCGGTGAGAGCCCCCAGGTTGATGAAGTAGGGCGACAGCCTCCCGCTCTTAAGCATGAAGGGCTCGTCCGGGTTGGGCGGCAGCCGCAGGGCGCCTTTCCTGATTAGGATGTCGAGGAAGACCTGCTCAATCCTCTCCTTTGAGACCAGGCCTCCGCCCTCCAGCGAGAACTCTTCGCTGTTGATGTGATCCAGAATAGTCATGTAGTAGAGGATGGAGCCGCAGTACGTGCAGTGGAGCTTCATCGTCTCCACGTCCCCGCTCGTCTCAACCTTGAACCTTGTGCGGGGAGGCGTGTACTTCTCATTGGTGGGACACAGAGGGTTGGGGCACCTGAAGATGCCCTCGATGAAATCTGGGAGCTGCAGACGCCGCTTTTCCTTGACGCCCCAGTTCTCGATGACGTTCAGCGTCGCCGAGGGGGCCACGAGCGCGATGAGGTCGATCTGCCGCGACGTCAGGTAGGAGCCCTCGATCTTGATGAAGTCCTTCCTTTCGAGGCTCTTACTCACGACGTTCTGGGCGATGAGCGCCCTGGCGTCGGGATCGAGCTTCAGAAGGTGGAGGACGGAGAACGCCTTCCCAGGCGGAATATGATCGATGACGATTCCATTCTCAATCTTGCTGACGAGCAGCTGCTTATCCGACAATCGATACCCCCATGAAACCTAACAAACCTACTGAAAAAGCTTGTCACATAAAACCACAGAAGAAACGAGTCATCAACAGGCATTCTCCATGACACAGTTTTTACGGTCAAAGGATACGTATGTAAACAGGTATACCTGTGAGCCTTTCAGGCCAAACTCCCGGAAGCCCCAAGAACATAGGGGCCGATGAGAAGATTGGAGACATACTTGACTCCCTCTTTGACATCGAGGAGGGAATAGAGAGTGGCCCGGAGTCCCTGCGGAGGGTGCTGGAGGAGCTCCTGGGGAGGATAATAAAGCAGAGGATAGGCTACTACATCCAACCCAAGGAGTAGACGGAATAAACGGCTTTACAACTTAAGATCGGACGCTCATGTACAGTTACAATGCTTAGAACAGTTTATACACCCCGCTACGTGAGAGATACCGATACAAATGAGTGATAAAACCAATTCATACGATGATAGTGGATACCTTCCTAGATCCACCATTTCCAACTTCCTTTCGAGACGCTCAGGACTGATCGCGGTGGTAATCATCATCCTGGTCTTAGGAGGGGCCCTGTACGTGCAGGGCTTCGCCAAGGTCCCCGCAGGCTACCGTGGGGTACTGCTGACGTGGGGCAAGCCCTCGGATAAGATCCTGGACGTGGGTCTCAACTTCATAATACCCTTCGTGCAGAACATCGAGCTCATGAACGTCCAGTTGCAGAAGGCGGAGTCTAGTGAGGACACGGCCACCAGGGACCTTCAGCAGGTCACGACGACGGTGGCGGTTAACTATAGGCTGAACCCGAACATGGTGAATCAGATCTACAGTGACCTACGGCAGGACTATGTCTCGCGTGTCATCAAGCCCAACATCGAGGAGTCTCTGAAGGCTGCCACCGCCCTGTACACTGCCGAGGAGCTCATCAGCAAGAGGACCGAGGTGAAGGCGGCTTTAGACGACATCCTAGCCGAGAGGCTGCAGATCTTCAACATCGAGGTCGTCTCGGTCTCGCTGACGGACTTCCAGTTCAGCCCCTCCTTCAAGGCGGCCATCGAGGCCAAGGTGACGGCGGAGCAGCAGGCCCTTGAGGCCAAGAACAAGCTGGAGCAGGTACGGTACGAGGCACAGCAGCAGATCATACAGACAGAGGCCCTGAAGAACGCAACCATCGCCATAGCGCTGGGTGACGCCCAGGCCGCTATCATCGAGGCGGACGCAACCGCTGCGGCCATCGAGGTGATTACCTCCCAGATGACCGCCGAGTACGCCCAGTACCTCTGGCTGACCCAGTGGGACGGGAAGCTCCCCGCGGTCGTCGGCAACGAGTCAGGCCTCATAATTGACCTGAGCTCACTGATAGACGAAGACCAGTAAAACCCCTCTTTTCTTTCTTGTTTTTTATTATAACCCTCAGTAGAGCAGGCTCTACGTGTGCGGAGGCTCAAAGTTGAAATACATTGATCACCCTATAGCCTCCCATGTCAGAGGAAAGACTAGGTGAGTTCCTGAGGACGGGGAACGACTGGGAGAAGCTCAGAACCTCGATCCCCGGGGTCTTCATACAGAAACTTCCCCCCTACAGGTCCTCACCCGCCCGCCTCGCAGTAGAGGTGAACCCCGTGGACTCCTCGG